>JAGZAC010000001.1 GCA_018370615.1 Clostridiales bacterium | reverse complement strand
CGACTCTGCAAAAAAGCTGCTATTCCTATCGAAATCAGATAGCTCTCCGCAAAAGCGACAGTCGGGGCGATCTTATTCACCCAAACCAGGACAGACACGACCACGTTCTGCCTTCGGCACCTGTCCCTTTCCTGCTGACAACGGGTGGTCAACCCTTTTGCGTCCACAGTACTTATGACACAATGCACCTCTACCGTGTTGTGCATATTGTAGCACAGATTTTTTCTGTTGTCAACAGGGAGATGCATTTTTTAAGGAGAAGCACAACAACCCCTCCGCCGCTAAAGCGGCACCTCCCTAGGAGTTGCGCAGCAACTCCCACACTGGGGAGGCTGAAACTAAACCGGCTCCCTTGTGTAAAGGGAGCTGTCTGCGACAGCAGACTGAGGGATTGTCTTTTTACAACCCCTCCGTCAGCTATGCTGACACCTCCCCTTACATAGGGGAGGCTAAAACCAAATGGGCCCCCTTGTGGGGAGGCTAAAAGAAAAAGTCACCCTCGTGGGAGACTTTGTAAACGGATCAGGTTCCATTTGACAAAGCAGCGGCCTCCTTGTATAATACTTGATAGAAATATAATTTTTACTGAAAGGCAGGAACTACCGTATGAAACATAGTCCCTTCAAAAAGATCTTTCTCAGTGTCCTTTGTTTTGTAATTTCCTTTTCCCTGCTCCCATTACATACTGCGGCTGCCGCGGATACCTCCGTCAGCATTACCGGAGACGCTGTATATCAGTATGCCTGGGACGTACTGGACAGAATCAACGCTGAACGTACAGCAAACGGACTCTCCCCTGTGGAAATGGACGCCGTTTTGCTGGATGCTGCCATGCAGCGGGCGCTGGAATGCGCCGTCTATTACGACCATACCCGTCCCGACGGAAGCGACTGCTTTTCTGTGTGCAGCTGGAGAGGCTGGGTAGGAGAAAATATCGCTGTGGGATACGGCTCGCCGGACGCTGTGATGGACGGCTGGATGAATTCTCAGGGACACAGAGAAAATATTCTGCGTTCTGTCTTTACCTCCGTAGGCGTCGGTGTATTCATGTATAATGGAACCTTATTCTGGGCACAAATTTTCGACGCAGGCACACCTCGAAGCGTGGACAAATCTAATCAGACACAAACTATAACTCAAACTGTTCCTCTCAGCCAGTCTTATGTTTCCCTGTTTACATCCCAAGAAACCTCCGTCAGCCTGACAGCAGAAGAGACATTCCAAATTGCATCCATCCGCAACAGGAATGCAGGCTGGTCCTACACTTACATAAATGTGGCTGCGGAAGACTTATCTTATACTTCCGCTGACACCAGTGTGGCGACAGTATCCGCCAGCGGCATAATCTCTCCTGTAGGAAACGGCAGCACTACCATATCGGTTTTCCTGCCGGGATGTGAAGACAAGTCGCTGGAATACACTGTCACCGTACAAGGAATGGACACGGCATCCACGGCAACCATCAACGGGGAGACTTTCAAGTACATACCCGGGCAGGAGATTTCTCTGACCACTGCTCCTGCCTACACGGAGCGGGGCTGGGGCTATCGATTTGCAGGATGGACCGGCGACACAGACGTAATTGCAGATGCAGGCAGCAGTACTACCACAGTTACTATGCCTGAGCGAGACATTGTAATTGATGCGGAATATCTGCTCATCGGGGATGCAAATCAGGATGGGCAGCTGACGCTGGAGGATGCGCTGTACATATCCCAAATGGCAGTGGGAACCCGCACAGAAATTGCTGCGGGAGATATAGACAACGATGGGCTTATCAGCGTACTGGACATCACCTATATGCGCTGGTACCTTGTGGGAAATTACATCCCGACAAAATAAGTAAAAAGCCTTCCCCACGGGAAGGCTTTTTACTTATTATACGCCTTTCTTGCTTCTTTCCATATGCTCAATCTCTGACTCGTTTACTGTACATACATGTCCGGAGATAGGCAAAAGCTTCTGGCTGATTACATCAATAATGCCGTCTGCCTGTGGGAAGAAATACTTTTCAAACTCGTAAGCGGGGGTAATCCAGTTGCGGGAACCGAATACTACCGGCGGCGCATCCAAATAATCGAAGGCCATCTCCGCAATGTTGGACGTCATATCCCGCATCACAGAGTTCCTGTCGCAGGCGTCGCCCACGATAATGATGCGGCCTGTTTTCTTCACGCTTTCCAGTACCTTTTCATAGTTGAAAGGTACGATGGAACGAGCGTCGATGACTTCCGCGCTGATGCCGTACTGCTCCTGCAACTTTTTCGCCGCGTCAAGGGCACGATACAGCACTGCGCCGATGGTCAGTATCGTCACGTCGGTGCCTTCCCGCTTTACATCCGGCTCGCCGAAGGGCACTTCATAAGAGCCTGTGGGAACGCCGCCCTTGTGGAACTGCTCCCCGATATCGTAAATCCGCTGGCTCTCGAAGAAGATTACCGGGTCGGTGCCGTTCAGCGCCGCGCACATCAGTCCCTTGGCATCGTAAGGCGTCGCGGGGAAGCATACCTTCAGTCCGGGGATGTGGGCAGTAAGCGCCGTCCAGTCCTGGCTGTGCTGGGCGCCGTACTTGGAGCCTACAGACACGCGGACCACCACAGGCATTTTCAGGATCCCCGCAGACATGGACTGCCACTTGGACAGCTGGTTGAAGATTTCATCTCCCGCACAGCCGATAAAGTCTGCGTACATCAGCTCTACAATGGCCCGTCCGCCAGCCATAGCGTACCCCACCGCGGAACCTACGATGGCCGCCTCAGATATGGGAGCATTGAAGAAACGATGATAAGGAAGCGCTTCTGTAAGACCGCGGTATACGGCAAAGGCGCCGCCCCAGTCCCGGTTGTCCTCGCCGTAGGCGACCAGGGTGGGGTCCTCATAGAATTTATCCAAAATTGCCTCAAAGATACCGTCCCGCAGACCAAACTGCTTGATTTTGGGAATCAGTTCTCCCTTTTCGTCATAGGCATAGCGGGCTTTGCCGGCGATCTGTTTTACACGGGGATTCTCTTCCTTGGGAAGCAGCACTTCCGGCTCTCTGCTCGGATCCATGGAAGGAACGGACTGGTTGGAAAACATAATGGAGGAAATAATATCGGGCTGGCTGTCCAAGTCCATTCTGGGAGAGATTTCCTCATCGATGGCCATCCGGCAGATTTTGGTGATCCGTTTTACGATGTCCTCTTCAATGGCGTCAAATTCCTCTTCTGCAGCGATGCCGCCTTCCACCATCTTTTTCCGGTACGCAGCAATGGGGCAAGCTGCTTTCCACTCCTCGATCTCCTCCTGGCTTCTGTAGGTGGAGGAATCGGAAGGAGAGTGGCCGCTGACACGATACGTGGCAACCTCCAGCATTGCCGGGCCTTCCCCATTCAGGAGCAGTTCTTTCTTGCGCTGGGTGGCATCGATCACCGCCAGAGGATCGTATCCGTTGACCTTTTCCGCATGAAGCATCACCGGGTTGAAGCCGGCGCCCAGACGTGCGGCAATGTCAAAGCCCATGGTCTCGCCTCTTGTCTGTCCGCCCATGCCGTAAAAGTTATTGAACACATTGAAGAGAATCGGCATGCCGCCGTCCTCATATTTGCCGTCCATTCCCCACAGCTTGCGGATTTGGTCCATGGACGCCATATTGAGGGACTCCAGCACAGGGCCGCGTCCCAGGGCACCGTCGCCGGAGTTGGCAATAACGATGCCTTTTTTGTGATTGCTGCGTTTGTACAGGGCCGCACCCAGCGCTACCGGCGCGGCGCCGCCTACGATGGCGTTGTTGGGGAAAATTCCAAAGGGAATGAAGAATGCATGCATGGACCCTCCAAGGCCTTTGTTAAAGCCTGTGGTTCGGGCAAATATTTCCGCAAGGGCGCCGTACAGCAAAAAGTCCATAGCAAGCTCCTTGACGTCTCCCTGCTTCTCCTGTTTTCCTTCCACCACCTTCAGAATATTTCCGCCCAGAAACTCCTTCATAATGTCGTACAGCTCTGTTTCCGTGAGTTTTTCGATGGAGGAAAGTCCCTTGGCGAGGATTTCGCCGTGGCTGCGGTGGGAACCGAAGGTATAGTCGTTGATGTCCAGACAGTATGCCTGGCCCACCGCGGAGGCCTCCTGCCCAATAGACAGATGCGCCGGTCCGGGGTTGGTGTATTCCACCCCGTTGTATACACTTTTGGTCTTGATGTCGTTGAGCATGGTCTCAAATTCCCGGATAATCCGCATATCCCGGTAGATCCGCAGGAAATCTGCTTTAGTGTACAGCTTTTTCTCCTGGGCAAGCGTCTTTTTATACTGGCACAGGGGAATTTTGTCAAAGGTAAGGTATCCGGATGCAAACGCATCGCTTGGGCTGATATATTGATTCTTAGGCATAACGGTTGTATCTCCTTTTCATATTAATCGATCATAAACATGCCTTCCCGTATGACTTCGCATACGGTAGGATGAGGGAACACCAGCTTTTGCACATCAGACACCCGCTGGCGGGCTGCCACCATGGCCGCCGCTCCATAAATGATTTCTGAAGCGTAAGAGCCGATCATATGTACGCCGAGGATCGTCTTGTGCGCGTCGTCCACTACGATTTTCACAATGCCGTCCCCGCCTTCCACTTCAGCTACGTACCGGCCGCTATAGCGCAGACTGACCGTGTGCTCTGTGGCGGAAACGCCCCGCGCCGCGGCGCTTTCCACCGTGTCGCCTACCGTGCCCACCTCAGGCTTCGTATAGATGACAGCAGGAATGGCCAGATAATCCACCCGGTCCGATACGCCCAGCATATCGGATACGGCCACTTCGCCTTCCCGGTATGCCGTATGGGCCAACATGCTGCGCCCGTTTACATCTCCTGCAGCCCAGATTCCCGGCACGGAGGTTCTGCCACGTTCATCGCAGACCACTGCGCCTCTGTCCAGCAGGACGCCGGCTTTTTCCAGTCCGATGCCTCCGGTGCGGGGCCGCCGTCCGGTACTCACCAGTACCACGTCGCAGTCCACGGAAACGGTCTTCCCATCTGCGGTACAGATTACGGTCTTCTGACTTTCGCTGACGGAAGTGACCGCCGCCCCCAGAAGGAATCGAATGCCTTTTTTCTCCAAATTCTTTTGGAGAACGGCAGATATATCCCGGTCTGTTGGTCCTGCAATTTTGTCCAGCATCTCCACCACCGTTACCTGGGTGCCGATGGTGCTGAAATAGGACGCCATTTCCAATCCGATGACGCCGCCGCCGATGACGCACAGCCGCTTTGGCACCGTACGCATGTCCAAAATCTCCCGGTTGGTCATGGCAAAGCCTGTGTTCACTGCCTCCCGCAGTCCGTCGATGGGGGGCACTGCTGCCTCGCTTCCCGTGCAAATGAGCAGCTTTTTCGCCAGATGCTCCTCCTCTCCGCAGCGAACCCGGAATCCCTCCGGTCCCTTGCCGGTAATACAGCCGAAGCCCTCTACTACAGTGACCTTTGCACTGCGCATTTTTGCACCTACGCCGGACACCAGGGTTTTCACCACCTTATCCTTGCGGTCTACTACCTTCCCGTGGTCAATAGATGCACCGGTCACCTGCACACCGTAATCGGCGCCGTGCAGGGCACTGTCATAGATTTTCGCGGAATTCAGCAGCGTTGTTGTGGGAATGCAGCCTTCGTTAAGACACACACCTCCCAGGGCGCGTTCCTCTAAGAGCAAAACCTGCATGCCTCCGTGGGCGGCCCGTTCCGCCGCGTTATAGCCCGCCGGGCCGCCGCCCAGTATGATCAAATCATATGTCATTCTGTATCTCCCTTATTTTGCCAGCAGCAAATTGAAATTTTCCAGCATGGAGCAGAGATCTGCTAAAAACTTCGCCGCAGGGGCACCGTCCACTGCCCGATGGTCAAAGGTAAGGGACAGTCCCATGGCGGGGTACACCGTTCCGTCTGCCCGAAGCCGATTGGTAATGGTGCACACACCCAGAATTGCCGTCTGGGGCGGGTTAATCACAGGGGTGAAGCTTTCGATTCCAAGAGACCCCAGATTCGTTACGGTAAAGCTGCCCCCGGACATCTCGTCGGGCGTCAGCTGGCCGCTGCGGGCCCGTCCTGCCGCTTCCTTGGATGCCGCAGCAATCTGGGATAGGGTCATAGTATCCGCGCCGAACAGCGTGGGCACCAAAAGTCCCCGGTCCGTATCTACTGCCAGGCCGATATTGGCGTGGCGGAACAGGCGGAAGGTCTCTCCCACCAGATTTGCGTTGATATAGGGATGGTCCAGAAGTGTTCGGGAAACCGCGTAGAGAACCATATCGTTGAGAGTAATCTTGGGCAGACCCAGAAGCTCGGCATTCTCCTTCAGCTGCTTTCTGTACTCCATAATAGAAGTTGCATCGAAAGAAGCGTTCAGCGTCAGCTGTGCCATCTCGGTGAGAGATGCACACATGGAACGAGAAATCGCCTTGCGCACCCCGGTCATCGGCGCTTCCTCGTACAAACCGAAATCCGCACCGCCGGTGACGTACACTTGTTCCGCCTGCCGCTCCACAGCCTCCAGCGCCGTACCTTGGGAAACGGCCACTGCCCGACTGCCTTTGTAACCGCCCGCCAGGTATGCTTCCACATCCGCCACGGTTCCGTGGTACCCGCTGTCCAGCGCCGCGTCAATATCCCGCTGAATAATTCTTCCGTGGGGACCGGTAGGCACCACACGGGTCATATCCACCCCGGTTTTCAGCGCCAGCGCCTTTGCCCGAGGAGAAATACGCAGAATGTCTCCTTCCCGCGGGGCAGGCTCTGCAGGCGAAGCTGGCTGTGGCTGCGCTGTGGGCGCGGCAGGCGCTTCCTCCTTTGTTTCTGCCGGCGGTGTTTTCCCAGTAAGAGCGGAAATATCCTCTCCTGCTTCTCCGATCACACACACGGTGTCCAGACAGGGCACCACATCCCCTTCCCCTGCAAGGATCTTCAGCAGGGTGCCGGATACGGGGCTTTTCTCGTCAAAGGCAGACTTGTCTGTCTCATAGGAGAAGAGGAATTCTCCTTCACTGACCGCATCCCCTTCTTTTTTATGCCACGCCGTAATGATGCAGGCCTCTACGCTTTGGCCCTGCCGCGGCATAATCACTGGATTTGCCATATTGTTTCTTCCTTTCTATCTGTATAGCTTAATGTATATGTACTATTCAACCTTGTTATTTTAGTGCAGCGCAAGCTAGGTCGGCTAAAAAGAGATCATGGTTTTTCATTTTTTCCTTCTTTAAGCTTCTTCTGTGTGGGAGTTGTCCTTGGGTAATGTCGGCACAGCTGACGGAGAGGTTGTGACCGAGCAATCCCCCAGTCTGCTAACGCAGACAGCCCCCTTTACACAAGGGGGCCTTCTAAATTAGGACTCCCTTGCGGAGGACTTGCTACGCAAGTCCCAGGGTGGTGTCAACAGAGTTGAAGGAGGGATTGTTTACGCAGACCTTACACCCTTACCTTCACCACAATCTTTTCAAATGCAATCACTTCCCCGTCCACGCCGCCGGCGGAATTATGGGCGTCCTGGGGAAACAAAATGGTAAAGGTATCCGGTGTGTTGATTATATTGGTCTGCGCCGGGCCTTCTAAGAGACAGTAATCATCCGCGTCCTGATATTCGTATGTAACGGTAAGCTTTCCTATCTCTGCCGTTTTCACAATTTCCCTTCCCGAAAGGGGAATAAAAATATCGATATACTTTTTATGAGCCTCAAAGGGCGCGTCGGCAATATCTCCTGTCTGCACCGTGGCTTTGGTATAGTAAAATGCGTCACATACCTCTGTTTTTCCTTGTGCACTTTTTTCGAAATCCGTTTTGCAGATAAAATCGATGGCCTGATCCAGGTTTTCGCTGATTCCCTTATAATTTTCTATGTTGGCAAGTGTATCAAATATCATATTTCCCTCGCAGTTTCTTCTCTTGTTACATCTATCACCTGTACATCGCAGGCCGCCGCCTGCAATTGCAGCTGCTGCGGCAGCGGCCCGTCGCAAATCAGCACCTGCACCTGATCCAGCCGGCAGAACGTATAGGGCAGGCTTTTCTCCGCCTTGGACAAATCCATCAGCATAACCACCAGCCGTGCTTTTTCCGCTACCGCCTTTTTTAGCTGGCATTCGTTGTAGTTGCCTCCCGTAAACCCGCTTTGCGCCGACAGTCCCGAAGGAGACAGGAATGCAATATCGATGTTTACATCCTCCAGATATTTCATGGCCTGCATGCCGGACACCGCCTGATAGTCCCGGTCCAGCCAGCCGCCTACCAAATTGATTACCGGACGTCCGATCCGAGACAGTTCAATGGCCGCAGCGGGGCTTGTAGTAGTAAAAATAAACCGCTCATCCGGGACATATGGGATCATCTGCTGCAAGGTGGAGCCGGAATCAAAAAAAATGGACCGTCCTGCTTCCAGAAACTGCACAGCTCCGGCGGCGATCTTTCTTTTGGATTCTAAATTTTCCGACATCCTGGAAAAATAGGGATCATCCATCGTCTCCGCCAGAAAGCGGGCGCTGCGGGCGCCGCCGCGAACCTTAATTGCCTCACCGGTTTTTTCCAAGTAATCAATATCCCGCCGCAGGGTCATTTGTGACACACCCGGAAATTGGGAGAAGAGTTCACTGTAAGACACAAAGGGCTTCTGCATCAGCTGCTGTCGCACCCATTCTCTGCGATCCTTATACATGTGCCACCCTCCTGCTGCAGTTTTGTTCATTTTAACACAGATACGCAAATATGTCAACGAGAATTCACATTATTTTGTGAATTTTAACACATAAAAATGTGAGATTTTTATATAGAAAAAGCCTCCCCGGAAGGGGGAGGTAGCACGGTAAAGCCGTAACGGAAGGGTTGTAGTAAAGGGAAACAATCCCCCTGTCAGCTTCGCTGACATCCCCCTTTACACAAGGGGGACTATTTATTTTAGCCTCCCCTGTGTAAGGGGAGCTGTCGTTCGTTAGAACGACTGAGGGGTTGTACAAGACAATCCCCCAGAGTTGCTTCACAACTCCCCATAAGGGGGCCTTTTTCATTTTAGCCTCTCTAGTGCGGGAGGTGCTATGCAACTCCCCACAAGGGGGGACTTTTTTTCCTTACGCCTCCCCTGTGCAAGGGGAGGTGGCGGCTATGCCGCCGGAGGGGTTGTTTCACCCGATTTTCCCAAAGAAGGAATGCCCGTTCTCGGCAGCGTATTATTTCCGTACTCTTTTTCTGGCAGGGCGCCGGCGGGTACTGTCACACTGACGGTAGTCAAAAATCGGAGGAACAGGTGCCGTTTCCCGGTCAAAGGGCACGCCATCACGAGCCGCTTTCCGTTCAGCAATATCCAGATACAACTCTGTAATACTCAGCTCTCCTTCCCGAATATCCGGAAGAACTACACCGCCGCCGGCGTACAGCGTGGCCTCCGCCTCTTCAATATGCCCTAGCTGGATGTGGGCCTGGGCGGTATACAGCTGTACTCTTCCCACCTTTTGCATATCGGCATCCATGCCCGCCGCAAGCTCCAGGGCGTCCTCATACATCTCCGCACCCACCAGCAGCTCCATCGCTTCCTTTGCAAGAGAAATATCTCCAGGCCGCATCCGATACGCCCGCGCAGCAAGAATTGCCGCCGCGGCACTTTTCCCATTTTGCAGTTTCACATGTGCTAGGCCGTATATTGCCCAGCAGGATGGTCGAAGAAGCATAGATTTTTCCAAAAGCTCTTCCGCATCACACAGACGGTTCATACACAAATAGGTAATACCGAGCTGAAGATGAGCGTACCAGGAAAACATATCCCCGCCGTGTACAGCATTCTCCATCATATGCACCCACTCTTCCTGAAGCATCCAGGAAGGCGGCACTTCTTCCGGGTCATGTTCCGGGAAAAATCCCCGATTCAGCAGGCAAACCCAGTCCGCCTGCTCTGACCCGACCTCTCCAAAATCCAAATGCGGCGCCATCTGGGGCCGGCCCTGCTTCTCCCGGCGCATATTTTCCAGTGCGCCCCAGCCGCTGCCGGAGAGAATCATTTCCCCGTCTGCAGCAGTTCTGGCCATTTCCTTTGTCTCCGCTAGAATCCGGTCCATTTCATCATCGGTGATGATGGCTTCCAGCTTTTCCCGCACCTCCGTCTTAGCGTCTTCCCATTCGCCGTGAACCCTGTCGCCGTCCGCATTCAGGGCACCATATGCCTCCAGCCACTCCCATGTGGTGTTGGGCGGCATGGGGATACACTCATACTGGGTGTGGGCAAGGCCGGCCTGAAGCTCCACGTACCGGTCGGCACTGCCGTCCTCGGTCAGATACTCCTGCCACCGGTCCCCGCCGGGATTTTGTCCCCAGCAGAACAGCTTCCGGCCAATCAGCCGCATCGTGGATGTATGGATGAGTCCGTATCCGTCGGCATCTACGGCAGCTTCAAACTTTCTCTTCTTGGGCGGGATATTGTAGAAATAGTCTCCCGCTGCCGGCACGTTGATGGGATAGGTCACATCGTCCCCGTTATATTCTGGGATGGGGGCAAGGCTGGTGTTATTATCTGCCACATAGGCGCCGTCCGCATCTACGATAATGCGGGTATCCGGAGTTTCCGGCACGGCGATATTGCTCCACCAATACATAGGCACCACATCCGGCAGCGGGTTAATAATTCGATTGCGGGCAAACAAGACCCGGGAACCTGCCGGGAGGAAGAAATCCATCTGCTGCACCACCTGGCGGATGCGCTCAAATTCGTACATGCGCAGCACAGGCGTGCCATCGGCGAGCTTCGTTGTCGTGGTGAACATAGGCTCGCATGTATGTACATGATGGCCGAACATACCGCAGTTCCACTCCACGCCGCCGGAGGTCCATGCGTTGCGGAAGGCAAGATTACAGGGACGCATCACAGGATTTTTATATAGGAGATCTCTGTTTTTCTCTTTATCAAACAGAGACATCAGCTTTCCGCCCCACTGGGGCAGAAAAGTAGCGATCAAGTATTCATTCTCCAAAACCACTGCCAGCATTTCCGTATCCTGCAGGGGTCGGGTATACATATCCTGCATCCGATAAGGGAATGGAGAGGGCACATGGCCATAGCCGATAAAAAGTTCGTCATCCTCCGACAGGCCGGAATCTCCGTTTCTGTGCCAGAAATTCAGTTTAGAGAGGGGGGGAAGAGAGGACTCTCCGTTCATCTGCTGACACGGCATGGTGATAGTAGTAATTTGCAATGTTGTAGGCATATTCGCGATGCTCCTTTGCGCGATACAATATGTGGTCAGTTTACCACACTTTGTACTGCAAAGTCAAGGTTGAGATATATATTCTCTCCGCAAAAAAGCTAACTGGAAAGAGTTCTATTACAACCCCTCCGCCGCTAAAGCGGCAACTCCCACACTGGGGAGATTTAACCTAAATGGCTCCCTTGTGGGGAGATGCGCAGCATCTCCGGGGGCATCCCGCGAAGCGGGTGAGGGATTGTCTTGTACAACCCCTCCGGTGCGGTAAACCGCACCACCTCCCCTTACACAGGGGAGGCTTACGCTGAAAAGTCCCCCTTGTGCAAAGGGGGATGTCAGCGAAGCTGACAGGGGGATTGTTCTGTTGCGACAACCCCTCTGCCGCTAAAGCGGCACCACCCCAGGAGTTGCGTAGCAACTCCCGCACTGGGGAGGCTTAGTTTGTGCAGGCCCCCTTGTGGGGAGCCTAAAATAAATAGTACCCCTTGTGGGAAGGTGCGCAGCAGCTCCGGGGGCCACGTCAGCGATAGCGTAAAATAAAAGTCCCCCTTGTGCAAAGGGGGATGTCAGCGAAGCTGACAGGGGGATTGTTCTTTTTAAATCTTATACACTCAAGCCGTAGTGTCTGCTGCCGTCGTCTCTGCTGCTGTCGTATCGCCGGCCGTTGTCTCATCGTCTACCGCAGTTGTGTCGTCTGCCGCAGTCGTTGCCTCCTCGGCAGTCGTATCTTCTGCGGTAGTATCTGTGACAGCATTGGCATCCTCATCCTCATTCTCGCCGAACACCATACCCCAGAAGCTGCCAAAATCGGAAGCATCACCGGTGTCCTGCATGATATAAACGGAGCACACCAGCAGTACAAAAATAATCGCAACAACGGTCGTCAAAATAGAAAGCTTCTTGTTGATCGTCTGTGCCTTGGACTTTCCGAAAAAGGTCTCCGCACCGCCGGCAATCGTACCGGACAAATTGTGGGCCTTGCCCTGCTGCATCAAAACTGCAATCACCAAAAAAACAGCAAATACAATCAGAATAATACCAATTACAAGCTGTGCTGTTGTCATTTTGCTTCTCCTTACCTTTCTATATATAAACAAAAATGATATGTTCAGATAGAACGCCTAAGTATTATAGCACGGTGCAGGACAAAATGCAATAGAAATTTTCTTTTTTGCGAAAAATTCTGGAAAACTGCAGTCAAACAGCGCCTTCTAAAACTTATCCGCCAGAGCAGGAATCACCTGCCGCACCATTTCACAAAGCTCTGCGTCGCTCATGGTGGTATTTCTTCCGGCTGCATACTGGGCGTCTACCAATTCTTTAATCTTTATCACTGCGCTGCTACGTTTGCCGTAGGTTTTATCGATTCCCTTTTCCTGCAGCTGGGCGTTGAGCCAGTGGGCAACCCCTGCAAGACCGCTGTGGGCGTCGATTGCCACAGATGCCGGCCGATTCAAAATCAACTCCGTGTTAAATATATTGTAAATTTCTTCGTCCTTGAGCAATCCGTCCGCGTGGATCCCTGCCCGAGTCACATTGAAATCATGTCCTACAAAGGGAGTCCGCGGAGGAATCTCGTAACCGATCTCTTTTTCAAAATACCGGGCAATCTCCGTAATCACCGTGGGGTCCATCCCATCCATGGTGCCCCGCAGAGAAGCATATTCCATCACCATAGCCTCCAGGGGGCAGTTGCCGGTGCGCTCTCCGATTCCAAGGAGAGAGCAGTTAACACTGGACGCTCCATACAGCCAGGCGGTCGCCGCATTGGGTACAACCTTATAAAAGTCGTTGTGGCCGTGCCACTCCAGCATAGACGAATCAATACCTGCATAGTGCATCAGGCCATATATAATGCCGGAAACGCTTCGGGGCAGGGCCGCGCCATGATAGGTGACACCGTAGCCCATAGTGTCGCAGGCACGGATTTTCACCGGAATGCCTGCCGCCTCCCCCAACTTGCGCAGCTCGTTTGCAAAAGGCACCACAAAGCCGTAAAAGTCCGCTCTCGTAATATCCTCAAAATGGCAGCGGGGACGAATACCCATGTCCAGAATCTCCTGGACCACACCCAAATATTTATCCATGGCCTTGGCACGGGTAAGTCCCATTTTATTGTAGATATGATAGTCACTGCACGATACCAGCACGCCTGTCTCTTTGATGCCCAGGCTCTTCACCAATTGAAAATCCTGGGTGGACGCCCGAATCCAGCTGGTGATCTCAGGGAATTCATACCCCAGGTCCATACAACGGGCCAGCGCTTCCCGGTCCTTTTCCGTATACACGAAAAACTCCGTCTGCCGGATAATCCCATTGGGGCCGCCCAGCCGATGCATCATCGTGAACAAGTCCACAATCTGATCCACTGTAAACGGGGCACGGGACTGCTGTCCGTCTCGGAAGGTCGTATCCGTAATCCATATTTCCGCCGGCATGTTGATAGGCACATACCGGTGGTTGAAAGATACACGGGGTACGGCATCGTAGCTGTACAGCTGCCGATACAGATAGGGCGTTTCCCGGTCCTGGAGGGAATAATGGTGTACGCTTTGCTCAATCAGGTTGGTCACTTCCGAAAATTCGATTTTCCCGTCCCGATCGCCGTTTATATCATAAAAATGCTTTGTCCTCTTTTTTGTCTCTTTTTGCACGACAAACTCCTTGATATGCTGTAATTGTAATTTAGTATAGTCTTCTTTTTGCATTATGTCAATATGATTCATGCAAAATATTGGTGTTTTTCCTGCTCTTTTAATTTTATATGCAAATGTACGTTACTTTTCTTGCAAAATATTTTGAATTTCCTCCGCAATCTGCTCCGGCAGAAACCCGCACTGGCGGTACAGACTTTCCAGATCCCCGTGGGGCAAAAATCCCTCCACGCAGCGTATATGCACCGGCGGCATCTCCCTGCACCGTGCAAAATGCGCCGCCACTGCTTCTCCTACCCCGCCGCTGCGCACGCCTTCTTCCAGCACATATACCAGTGCGGCCCCCTGGCACAAGGAGGAAATTTTTTCAAGGTCCAGCGGCAGCAGCCGCACCAGCTTGACGACCCGTACTCGATAACGGGACGCCAATTGCCCCATCGCCAGGACAGCATAGTGGGTAATTCGGCCATATGTCAGTATCACTACATCTGCGTCCCGGTCCGTACCGGCCGCAGTGATGTCCCCACCTACAGGCGCAAATGCAGTACGGTCATAATCCGCCTCTTCCCCCTTGGGATACCGCAGTGCACACAGGCCCGTTCCGGCCACGCACCGCTCCAGGCAGTCCTTCAGCTCCTCATAGGTTTCCGGTGCATACAGGGTCACACCGGGGATGGAGGAAAGCAGCGACACGTCAAAAATCCCCTGATGGGTGATCCCGTCTCCGGGGACGATCCCCGCCCGATCGATGGCAATCACCGCGTGGATATTCTGCATGGCGATATCCTCACAAAGCTGATCATAGGCGCGCTGGAGAAACGTGGAATACACGGCATATACAGGCACCTTTCCTCCGATGGCGAGGCCAGCGGCAAAGGTAGCCGCCGCTTCCTCTGCAATTCCCATATCGAAAAACCGGTCCGGGAACATGTATTTGAAGCTGGTCAGTCCTGTTCCCTTGTCCATAGCGGCAGTGATGGCCGCGAGATCGGGGTTATCCAGTGCTAATGCACACATATGACTTCCAAATACGGAAGAAAACGTTCTTTTCGGCGGGGTACATACCCCTTTTGCAGGGTCAAAGCCTCCCGCAAAGTGGTACTGGGCCGGATGCTCCTCCGCAGGCGCGTAGCCCTTTCCCTTCAAAGTAATCATATGAATCAGAGTACAGCAGTCTTTTGTCTTTGCCTCCCGCAGCAAAAGCTCGATTTTCCGCTCATCGTTGCCGTCCACAGGCCCCAAATAATACAGCCCCATATTTTCAAACATATTGGTTTTCATGATGAGGCGTTTGAAAAATTCCTTGATGCGGTAGGCGCCCATAATCAGCCCTTCTCCTACATAAGGAATCTTCCGCAGTACCACCTGCAGCTGCCGCTTAAAGGAAAAATATCTGCGGGAAGTGCGCAGCCGGGAGAAATACCGGGACATGCCCCCCACATTCTTGGAAATGGACATTTCGTTGTCATTGAGCAGCACAATCAGACGAAGCCCTTTGTCGGCACAACAGTTGAGGGTTTCATATACCATACCGTTTGTGAAGGAGCCGTCTCCCACAACGGCCACTGCGTATCGGTCGGATCCCTCCATAGCCGCTGCACGGGCAATCCCCAGCGCGGCAGGCAGTGCGCTGCCGCTGTGCCCTGCCGTAAGCACATCGTGCTCGCTCTCCTCCCGGTTGGTAAATCCAGAGATTCCGCCGTACTGGCGAATGGTGTCAAAAGACTCGTAGCGGCCAGTGAGCAGCTTGTGGGCATATGCCTGATGCCCCACGTCAAATAGGATAGCATCCTGAGGGCTGTCAAAAGCCCGGTGCAGGGCGATAGTAGCCTCCACCATCCCCAAATTGGACGCCAGGTGTCCTTCCGTCTCCGATACACAGGACAGAATCTTTTCCCGGATTTCCGTTGCCAGTTCTTCCAGCTGCGCCGGGTCCATCTTCTGCAAATCCCCCGGGGAATGTATTTGCTCTAAATATTTCATGCCTGACAGGCTCCGGATTTTTTCGCTGCGGCAATAGCAAGCTGCATGGCCTTAGTGGAAGCAAGCCGCCGAATGCGCTCCCGGGAGAGGCCGCTGCGGTAATGCTCTATACAGGTCTCTACCTGCCCGCCCAAATCCTCACTGCAGGCCACGGCAAAGCACACCGTCCCCACCGGCTTCTCCGGCGTGCCCCCTTCCGGGCCGGCAATGCCGGTGATCGATACGGCGATATCACAGCCCAGCTGCGCCACAGCACCCCGGGCCATCTGCGCAGCACATTCCATGGATACGGCACCGCAAGTATCCAAAATTTCCTGCGCCACGCCCAAAACGCCTGCCTTCACCTCATTTGCATAGGATACAATGCCCCCCTGCAAAACAGCCGATGCGCCGGGAAGCGCAGTGATTCTCTGACAGACCAAGCCGCCGGTACAGGATTCTGCCGCTCCGAAGGTAAGGCCATTTCCCCCAAAAACGGAAAGCAAAGTGCGCTCCACCACTGCCGCCGCACCTTCCGGGGTATCTGTACAGGCATAAATATATTTTCCAACAGATGTCTGACGGATTTTCTGTGCCGTGGCAGCACACATCTGCCGGGCGCGCTGTTCATTTTCCGCCCGGGCAGTGATGCGGATCCGCACGTCGTCCTCCCCCGCATAAGGGGCAATGGTGGGATTTTCCCCTGCGTCCATCATCTCCCGCAGGACAGCCTCCGCCTCCCCTTCCCCGATGCCGGTAAGATGCAGGTTTAAGGAATAAAACGTATCCGGAGACAGGCGGGCAAGCCAGGGCAGCACCGTCTCTTCAAACATCAATTTTAGCTCATGGGGCGGTCCGGGCAGGAGCACCGCATACTTTCCGTCCTGCTCAATCCCAATGCCCGGCGCCGTGCCCCAGCTGTTGGTAAATACCGTGGCGCCTTTGGGCACCAAACACTGCTTTAAGTTGTTTTCCGTAAAGGAGCGCCCCTTTGCATGGAAAAAGGATTCTATCGCTTCTCTGGTAGGCGCATCCTCCTCCATAGGGAGGGAGAAATAATCGGCCACCGTTTCCTTCGTGATGTCGTCACAGGTGGGGCCAAGACCGCCGGTGAGAATCACCAGCTCGCTACGACCGTATGCCTCCTCCAACGCCTGGGTCAGACGGGCGGCGTTGTCGCCTACCACCGTCTGACGGTAGACAGGGATGCCGAGAACCGCCAGGCGGCGGGCAAGATATGCGGTATTCGTATTGGTAATATCTCCCAGGAGAAGTTCCGTTCCTACGGAGATGATTTCACAAGATATATTTTTCTGCATTTTATGTTCACGCTTTCCTATGATGGATATTTTTTGCATAGCTGTTTTCATATACATTATACACGGAAAGCCACACGGAATCAATAGAAAAAACAGACGCCCTCCCGCGTTGACAAGGGACGGGCGGCACAGTATAATGGAGGAAGAAAGTATGACGCTGTTTGACTGCAACGTGGGGGACGTTTTCACCGTCTCCCAAATTCGGCTGGAGGAGACTCTGCGCCATCGACTGCAGATTTTGGGAATTCTCCCAGGGGGCCGGCTGCAGGTACTCCACAAAAAACGATGCGGCACCATGGTGGTGCGCACCATGGGGGTACGATACGCCGTGGGTGCCGGCGCCGCACGGAGAATTGCGGGGGAGCGGACCCCATGACAATTGTATTTGCAGGCAACCCCAACTGCGGAAAAACCACGCTCTTCAATGCCTACACCGGCGCATCGCTGAAGGTGGCAAACTGGCCTGGAGTAACCGTAGAGAAAAAAGAAGGCACCTACACCCACGGCGGGCGGCGGCACACCCTTGTGGATCTGCCGGGAATCTATTCCCTGTCTACATACACACTGGAGGAAAAGCTGTCCCGTCAGTTTCTTCTGGAAGGCGGTACAGACGTTATAGTCGACGTAGCAGATGCCTCCTGTCTTTCCCGCAACCTTTATCTGACTCTGCAGCTAATTGAGCTGGGCCGCCCTGTGGTGCTGGCGCTGAATATGATGGACATACTGAAAAAGCGCCGGGCTCGGCTGAATGTACAGCGGCTGGCAGCGTTTCTGGGAATTCCCGTCATCCCCATATCCGCCCGGCGGCGGGAGGGTCTAGACACGCTAATGAGTGCCGCAGAAAAGGCAGCACGGGAAGGAGGGCACTCCACGCCTGCGCCTTTTGCAGATATGGCAGTTCAGGAGCGGTTTGCTTGGATCGAAGCGGTGGTTGCGGCCTGTCTTTCCGACCGCGGCCCCAAAGCCTTTACAGACCGTCTGGACAAAATTCTGCTGCATCCCCTGCGGGGAATATGTATATTTTTCGCCATCATCGCCGCAGTGTTTCTCTTCACCTTTTCTCTGGGGGACCTTGCCAAAATCCCTCTGGAAGCCGGCCTGGACCGACTGTATGCAGGCGTCCGGGACGGATTGGACGCCATCCATACGGCACCGTGGCTCACTGCGCTCATCACAGACGGTATTCTGTCCGGCGTCGGCGGAATTCTCACCTTTTTGCCCAATATTGTTCTTTTGTTTTTTGCGCTGGCGTTTTTGGAGGACAGCGGCTACATGGCCAGAGTGGCTTATATTATGGACGGAATCATGGGCGCTCTGGGGCTGTCCGGCCGGGCATTCATTCCCCTATTGCTGGGAATGGGCTGTACGGTGCCGGCCGTAATGGCAAGCCGTACACTGGAAACACGCCGGGACCGTCTGCGGGTGATTCTCGTGACGCCCTTCATGTCTTGCAGCGCCCGGTTGCCGGTATATATCCTGATTGCCGGTGCGTTTTTCGGAAAATTCGCCCCGCTGGCGTCCCTTTCCATGTATGGGATCGGACTGCTCACCGCCGTGATGGTCGCCAGATGCACCAAGCATCTGAGCGGCAAAGAGGGGCAGCCGCCCCTTTTGCTGGAGCTGCCGGATTATAAAGCGCCTACCCTGCGCACCATGCTTTTGTATGTCTGGGAGAAAATCCGGGATTATCTCGCCCGGGCAGGCACCACCATTTTTCTCGCATCTATCCTATTGTGGGTTCTGCTCAACGTGGGTCCCGGAGGTTTTGCCACTTCTATGGAAGACAGCTTTGCCGGATGGATCGGGCGTGCCGTCGCCCCTCTGCTAGCCCCCTGCGGCCTGGGGCTGTGGCAGATCGCAGTAGCGCTAATTGCCGGGATCGCCGCAAAGGAGGTAGTGGTCTCCTCTATGGCGGTTTTGTTTGGAATTACAAACATCTCTTCCGCAGCCGGCACGGCTGCACTGCACGCATCTCTCACCGCATACGGGTTCGGCCCAGCAAACGCGTATGCACTAATGGTGTTCGTACTCCTTTACATCCCCTGTGCGGCGGCACTGGCAACAATTAAAAGTGAAACGAAAAGTCGGCTGTGGACGGCAGGCGCGGCGGCGCTGCAGCTGGGAACCGCGTGGGTCATGTCTGCACTGGCCTATCATATTGGAGGCATATTTTTATAAAGGAAGTGACAAGCATGTATTCTTATCTGTACAAAGACTGCCCGCTGGGGCCGCTGTGGATTTTGTCTGATGGGGAGGCAATCTGCGAGATACACCTGGCAAAGGAGAATGTCTCTAAAAAGGAGCATCCGGACGATTTGTGCCGCCGCTGTGAGACACAGCTGCGGGAGTATTTTGGCGGAAAAAGAAAAGCCTTCGACCTGCCGCTAAAGCTCCAGGGTACAGATTTTCAGGTGAAGGTATGGAAAACGCTTCTGCAAGTCCCCTACGGCAGTACCATCACCTATGGAGATCTGGCCGCGATGGCCGGCTATCCCCGGGCGGCACGTGCAGTGGGAAGCGCCATGCGAAACAATCCCCTGTGGCTGCTGATTCCCTGCCACCGGGTGGTGGGCGCATCCGATCTGGGCGGCTATGGCGGCCCGGAAGGCCTTCCTATGAAGCGGCAGCTGCTGATGCTGGAAGGTGCCCTTACTCCGCAGGAAAAGGAATAAGAAATTCACAGTTTGTCCGTTGCAAAGCGGCATCAACCGTGGTATACTTTACTTGGATTCATATTCATAAATAGAAAGGGAGTATCTCCCATGAAAATACTGCACACTGGAGACGTCCATCTGGACAGTCCCTTCGCCGGGCTGGATACGGCTGCCGCCAGGCAGCGCCGCGGCGAGCTGCGGGCTGCTTTTTCCAGCATGACGTCCTATGCTCGGGAAAATGGCATAGACCTTTTGCTGATTGCCGGAGACTTGTTTGATAAAAATTATGTAACCCGGGATACAATTGCCCTGCTGCGTCAGGAATTTGCAAAACTGGATTGTCCGGTGGTGATCGCTCCGGGCAATCATGACCCGGCAGAAGAAAAAAGCATTTGGAGCAGGAACATTTTCCCGGACAATGTTTTTGTATTTTCCTCTGCTGACCTTTCGTACTTTTCCTTCCCTCAGCTCCATTGCTATGTATACGGTTATGCCTTTCAAGGCCCCTCTTTACGGACATGCCCCCTGGAAGGGAAAAAGGTGGAGGACCCATCGGGGATCAACATTTTGTGCGCCCATGGAGACGCCACCTCTCCCATCAGCACCTACGGACCGCTGCCCGCGGGAGTGCTGGAAGCCTTCGGCGCGGACTACTGCGCGTTGGGCCATTTTCACAATCCGGAAAACGCTACCGCAGCTCTCACTGTACCGGGGGCTTACTGCGGTTGTCCGGAAGGACGAGACTTTGGGGAGACGGGGATCAAGGGAGCCGTGCTGGTCACATTGGAAAAAGACGGTGACGGCACACAGCTTCGCTGGGAACGGCTCCGGTTCTGCCGCAAAATTTACGAAGACCGCACCTTGAACATCGATGGTGCCGCCCAGCAGGAGGACGCGGCTGCAGCGGTGCGCGCCTACATCCGAGAGGGCGCGTTCGGCGCAGACACGCTGCTGCGGATCACCTTGCAGGGAAACATAGACCCCGATCTGTCTATTGACACAGCCGTCTTGGAGACGGCTGGCGAAGGCTTGGCCCATCTGGAGGTCCGGGACGCCACTGCGCCCACATGGAATGCAGCCGCCCTCCTCCAAGACCAGGGAATACGGGGAGAGCTTTATCGGGTGCTTCTGCCCAAGCTGGAAAGCGCCGATCCTGCGGAGCGGGAAACGGGTAGCCGGGCACTGCGGTATGCTATGGCGGCGCTCGCAGGCGAAGAGCTTCCTACTCAGTGATCGGACAGAAAGGTAGTAGTATGTATATAAAATCCATTCATATTGCATCCTTCGGTCCCCTGAAGGAGAAAGAGTTTACACTCACCCCCGGACTGAACATTTTTGAAGGTCCCAACGAGGCGGGAAAAAGCTCTATCGCCATGTTTATCAAGTTTATGCTGTATGGGCTGTCCGGCAGGAGTGCCGGCGGAGAAATGGCGGAGCAGAAAAAATACGCAAATTGGAATACCGGCTGTGCGGCCGGCACTCTAATCCTCTCCGACGGAGAACGGGAATATCGGATCGAACGGGAGCTGTATGTACCTTTAGGTCAGCTGGACCGCAACAACCCCAGAGAACGGTTGGCGGTAACGGACGGCTTGACAGGCGAACGCCTTTTCCGGGGAGAAGTGCCTGGAGAAGCGCTCTTCGGCATGACGGAGCAAATGTTTTACAATTCCGTATTCGTGCGGCAGCTGGGAGACAACAGTATTGACGGCACCGGCATGACGGAAGCAATCGAAAACATCCTCCTCTCCGGCGACGAGGGCCTCAATTCCCGCAAGGCGGCGGAAAGACTGGACAAGGAGCGCAAAAAGCTGCTGTACAAAAACAGCGCCGGCGGACAAATCTATGATCTCCAGCAGGAGCTCCGCCGTCTGGAAGGGTTACGGAATGAGGCAGCGGAGAAAAATGGAGAGGTCATCGCGTTGGAAAGCGCGCTGGCCGACAGCGAGGCCCAGATTGCCGAGCAGAAGAAGAAGGGAGCGCAATCGGCGGCGCTTACCGAGGCTTACGACAAGCTGCAGAAAAAAGTGCGGTTGAATGTGGGGCTGACCTGTCAGGCAGAAGCCGATGCGCTGGAAAAGCAGCTGGAGACCTTCGCACCCTATGGAGACATCGGGGAAAAAATGCAAACCATGGAGCGGCTGTCCGACAGTTTGAAAAACTGGGAAGCACAGCTGCGTACCATGCGCCGCTCCCTGAATGCAATCGACGACACGCTCCCTCCCGAAATGACGCCGGAAGAGGAGACGGACGCCAGAGGACAGAAAGACAAGGCAGCAGCGGCAATCAGGGGAAGAAAGGGAGCCTTTGCAGCCTCTCTTGTCCTGTTTGTTTTGACGGCAATCGCCGGCGTCGCCGCCTTTTTCCTGCGGGAGATAGATACATACCTTGCCATTGGGGCGGTCATTTTCGCCGGCATCGCCGCCATTTGCGGCATTATCTCCTTTGTCCGAAGTCTGTCCAAGCTGGAAACATATCATACCATTTTAAACCAGTGGGGCGTGCACGATACAGATGCTCTGGGAGACGTAATTGAAGAAAAAATTCAGCTGTCCCGTCAGCGGACAGATCCCGCATCGGAGTTTTGCGCCCTGGAGCAGGAAATTGCAAAGGATCAGGCAGAAATGGAAGCGGACACCCAGTCTCTGCGCACCTGTGCCGCCTTGTTTACAGAAGCGGTTCCGGACACAGACATTATGGCAGAAAACGCCCTGCAGGCCGCGAAAGAACTGCTGGCACAAAAGTCCCGACTCCAGGAAGAGTACCACATCGCCGCCGGCCGTCTGTCCACCTTTGCCGACGTACTGGACCCTTCCTCCCGAGAAGAAATTGAAAGGCAGGCTGCGGCGGCCCTGGCCACGGAAGCCGGACAGACAGCCTCCCACATGACGCGGGAAGAAGCGGAAAAAGCACGCCGGGATGCAGGCTTTTTCCACAGCATTGCCGAAACCGGGCAAACCCGCCGCATGGAGCTGGAAAAGAAGCTGAGCGCACTGCGGGCAGTAACGGTTTCTCCTGCAGAGCTTGCCGAAAAAATAGAAGCGCTGAAAGCGGAGCTTGGTGCATTACAAAAGCGGTACAATGGGATTGCCGCTGCCATGGAGGCGCTGGAAGCCGCAGGCAATCACCTGCGTCAGGGACTGCTTCCCCGAATTGTCACCGAAGCAGGGCTGCTGCTGGGAATGTTTTCCGGAGGAAAATACCCAACGGTAGGCGTTACAAAGGATTTTTCCATGCATCTGACCACGCAGGACAAAACCAGAGAACTGGGGTATCTCTCCGCAGGCACCCAAGATGCCGCGTACATCAGCCTCCGGTATGCTCTCCTCAACGTGCTCTTTCCGGGAAATCCGCCGCCGGTGGTGTTTGACGAAAGCTTCGCCCGCATCGATGCGGACAGGCTCTCCAGAATACTGACGATGCTGTCCGCTGCAGGAGAAAAGGGAAACCAGTCTCTGCTGTTTTCCTGTCGGCAGCTGGAAGGAGAAATCGTGCAGGAACTGCTTCGCGGCGGTGACGGCACAGACCAGGTGATTCGTCTGAGCGGAGAAAATTAAGACACGGCAAATATCCTATGAAAGGGGGGTTCTCTATAGATACCGAATATTTAAAACGGGTAGGTTTATATGTTTTGGGAGCGCTTCTGTCTCTCTGCCTCGTATTTTACCTGGGCTTTCACTTGTGGAGAACCTTCACACGAGAAGTAGAAATTCAGCCGGTTGCGGAAACCACAGTGGAAAATACCATAGAGGCCGGAGGATATATTTTCCGCAGCGAGCAGACGCTGCTGCTGTCGGGGAGCGCATCTGCTGCGGACAACACGCTGTTTCCCATGGTGGGCGACGGCATTCGGCTTGCAAAAGGGGCGGAAGCCGCCCGACTGTACACAGGCAGCAGCGTGGATGTGCGGGCAAAGGTGGCGGAAATTGACCAGCAAATCGCTCTCTTGCAGGAATGCTCCGCCGGAGACACCCAAAGCTTGAAGGATTCCCAAACCATTGACGAAGAAATTTCCGCCATTCTCTCTCAAATCCGCGCCGCCGGCGACAGCGGCCGCACATCAGATACCAGCATGCAGCGGGCCGCCTTTTTGGAATCGGTAAACAAGCGACTGATCCTCTCGGGGGCGGACGTAGATTTCACCAGTGAAATTGCCGCACTCCAGGCGGAACGTGCCTCTCTTGTATCGGGACTTGGATCCTGGCTGGAAACGGTCACCACTCCCGTCAGCGGATATTACTATGCATCCTGTGACGGATACGAGTCCGTTTTTACAACGGAGTTTCTCTTGGACGACGAGCTTTCCTACACTGCCCTGATGGAAAAGCTGAGTGCTCAGCCGGCATCGGAAACCCAGGCGGCAGGAAAAATCGTCACTGACAGTCAGTGGTTTCTGGTGTGTACCCTGGAGCGGGAGTATTTGGAAACCTACGAAAACGCTGACAGCTGTACCGTTTATTTCAGCGCCGGGGGAGAATATCGGCTGGATATGGAAATCTACAGCATCCTAGACGGCGGCGAACGGTTTGCCATGATCCTGTCTACCAGAGAAATGCCCAGCGGATTTGATTTTTCCCGTACCCAGACCGTACAGCTTCTCACGGCGGAATACACTGGATTTCAGATTCCGGTATCTGCGGTGCGTGTGGTAGATGGGGTCACCGGCGTATATGTGCTGGACGGCTCCACTGTGGCATTTCGTCCCATATCCACACTCATTGTCACCGATGGATATTACATCGCAGAAACCAATCCGGAAGCGGACCCGCCGGAGGGGTATCAGTGGCTTGCCCAGCACGAAAATCTGATTACGGAAGGCAAAGCGCTGTATGACGGAAAAGTGCTCAGCGGCTGAGCGGAATTTTAAGAAAGGCTGCATATATATGACACAGGAAAGAAAACATATTATTACGGAAAACTTTAAGCGGATCACGGAAAAAATCGAAGAGGCAAAGCTGCGGCGCGACAAATCCATCACAGGAGAAGTAACGCTGCTGGCTGCCACCAAAACGGTGGATCCGGAAGAGATTCTCTTTGCCATTCACGAACTGGGACTGGCTGCCGTGGGGGAGAACAAGGTGCAGGAGTTCCTTTCAAAATATGACCTTTTGAAAGGCCAGGTGCCTCTCCACATTCTGGGGCATCTGCAGACCAACAAGGTACGGCAGATTGTAGGGAAAGTGGACATGATTCAGTCAGTGGATTCTCTGCATCTGGCCCAGGAAATCGGGAAGCGCAGCCAGGCCGCCGGCGTGGTGACGGATGTTCTGGCAGAAATCAACATCGGCCGTGAGGAAAACAAAACTGGAATCCTCCCGGAAGAGACGCAAGCCTTTACAGATGCACTGGAGGAAATCCCCGGCATTCGCCTGCGGGGACTGATGACCATGGCGCCGATTTGCAGAAAAAAGGACGAATATTTGAAATATTTTTGTAAAACATATGAAATTTACCTTGACATTTTGCGAAAAAAATCGCATAATAGAATAGAGTCTGTATTATCCATGGGGATGAGCGACAGTTTCGAAGCCGCCATAGAGGCGGGCGCAACCATGGTCCGTATCGGAAGTGCGATTTTCGGACCGCGGGTTTACCTGTAAAACACGAAAATATAGAAACGAAATCAAACCGGAGGTTGAACGAATGGGTATCGTTGATAATATTAAAAAAAGAATGGGCGGCGCAGAAGACGCTTACGATGACGCGTACAATGACGACGGATATTATTCTGAAAGCTTCGGCTCCTATGAAGAACCGGAGGAAATGGACACAGCTGCCGCCGGCAACATGAATGCCGGAGCAAATGTCAGCACAGGAGCAGGCACAGGCCTGGGCGGAATCGGTATGGGCGGCGGCATCAGTCTTTCCGGTACAGCCGGCAGCGCGCTGGAAATGAAGGTGGTAAAACCGGAATCCTTCGACAGCGTTGCACAAATTGCCGATCACCTGCTTTCCAGAAGAACGGTCGTTTTGAATCTGGAGAGTACCAACAAGGAAACGGCGCGTCGACTCATCGACTTTTTGTCCGGGGTGGCATATTCTATCGACGGATCCCTGAAGAAAATTGCAACCAACGCATATGTGATTACCCCCAATAACGTAGACGTGGGAGACGCAAAGCTTACAAAAAGAGGCGCGCAGTCTCAAAATGCATCGGAAGAAAATTCCTCCGACGAGTTTGGCGAATATTAATTGGATATAAAGCGGCTGCCGTCTTTCGCGCTGGACTTTCCCGCACGTAAGGCGGCACTTGTTCTGTAAATGGAAATGGCAGATATGACAAAACAAAATCCCTTCCCCGGCGGTGCCCGCATAAATGAAGAAGAGCGGCTGCTGATTGCCCGCGGTGCAGAACTGTCCGCCCGGGCAGAACATTCTGCAGTCGCATCCTCTTTTTTGTCCCCCAGAGAGCAGCGGCTTTTGTTTGAAAGCGCCCTGACTCAGCGGCGGGCAGATCAAATGTATTTTTGGGGCGGCTGCAGGGGTGCCACACGGCGTATGGCCATATATCTGCCGACATGGGTTTTGTCCTTTTCCTCCGAGGGTCCATCCTCTTCTCCAAATCAGTTTTTCTCCCAGGAGCGGGAAGCGTATTTTCTGCAGCTATTGTCAATGGCCGGACTGGAGGAAAGAGAGGCAGAATCTTCTTCCGATTTCTATGATACCCTGCCGGAGAAGCTGGAAGCGGCAGAAGCTTCCGGCCTGCTTTCCGAATTCATTTCCCCCCTGCTTCTGGAGGGAAGCGGGTTTCGCACCCTTTCTCACCGGGACTGGATGGGGTCTCTCCTGTCCTTGGGTATAAAACGAGAGGTTTTGGGCGACATTGTCATATGGGACGACTTTCACGCAGTGGTGTTCTGCCAGGCAAAGGCTGCCGCATATCTTATAAATGAGCTGAAAAAAGCAGGACGGGATACAGTGCATGCCGCACCCTGCCGCCTGCCGGCGGGATTTGTCCCCCGACAGCAATACATTCCGGTTCAGGGAACAGTGGCGTCTCCCAGGGCTGACGGTGTTGTGCGTGCACTTTGCAACGTGTCCAGAGAAGAGGCCGCCAGTCTGATTCAGCGTGGGATGGTAGAAATCAATTACGATCCCATCACAGAAACGGATGCGCAGATAGAGCCTGGAGACATTCTCTCCGTACGGGGATACGGAAAATTCCAAGTTGACGAAATTGGGCGGCCTACCGGACGTGGCAGGATCCACCTTGCAGCAAGAAAGTATCAATGAGCTAAGAAAGGGCGTGGCGTTATGAGTGCAGATTCCGTACAGAAATTTCCCATGGTAAAAAAGGGGTACGATCCGGAAGCGGTAGACGTATACATCGAAAATTTAAGCGAAAAAAATCAGTTTCTCCAGGGCCGGATTGTGGAGCTGGAAAAGCGCATCCACCTGGCAGAGGACCTGATCGAAAGCTTTTCTAAAGCGGAAGACGAGCTGCGGCAGAATATCGCCGACTCGAAAAAAGCAGCAGCTTCCATGATTCTGGACGCAAAGCAGAGAGCTGCAAACCTTTTGGACGAGGCCAGAGCGGAGTGCGGGAAAATTGTAGCAGAGCTGGATGGGGAAGTGGCAAACCGTATGCAAGTCCTGGACGTAATGAAATCACAGGTATCTACCTTCAAGGACCAGCTGTTTCAGCTGTACGGCAGCCACATTGAAATGATTGAATCCATCACCGACGCCGCGCAATCTCTCACATATGAACCGGACTACAGCGGCATTTCCAATGCGGTAAATACTTTTGAAGAGGCAGGGGAGCCGGAGGCAGACGTCCCTGTATTTACAGAATATCCCGAGGACGGGATTTTCCCGAAGGTAGAGGAAGTTCCAGTAGAGGAAGAAACACCGGAACCGGAAGAAGCAGCTGTTTCTCCACAGAAGGATCAACCAAATGTGCCGGAAGAAGAGGACGATTTTTTCACATCCGATGAAGGAGAAGCGGATGTGGAAACAGTTTATCCCTTTGATACGGAATCTGTCGCCGTATCTCCAGAGGAGACAGATTATTACAAATACCTGAGTGATTTTGTAAATGACGATGAAGACAAGAAGTAATTTGCATATATCCAGAAAGGTATCGTTCCAAATATGATTTTGTGTCTTGTGATCGCAGCAGCAGTTATCTTTCTCGATCAAATTACAAAGCTGCTCGTTGTACAGAATATCAGTGAAGGCGCCTCTGTGGAAGCCATCAGAGGCGTTTTTCATCTTACATACACGGAAAACGAAGGTGCGGCATTCGGCATACTATCTGAGCACCGCTGGGTTTTCATGGTCCTGTCCGCCATCGCCATCATCGCCATCCTGATTTACCTATGGAAAGAAAAGCCCCGGAGCATTCTGGTGCGCCTGTCTCTGGGGATGATTCTGGGGGGCGGCATCGGCAACATGATCGACCGAATCTTCCGGGGAGCTGTGGTAGACTTTATCGACCTGCAGTTTATCCCGTTTTGGAGTTATATTTTTAACGTGGCAGATACTTTTGTGTGCGTGGGGTGTGGGCTGCTGATTCTGCATCTAATCCTCTCGGAAATCCGGGAACAGAAACAAAAAAAGTCGGCTGCCGACGCAGACAGTGGAGCGGACACATGAACGAGTACGGTACCAAGCAGACAGTCACCGTGGCAGCAGAGGACGCCGGAAAACGAGTGGACATAGTTCTGTCTACCGCACTGGAAATGTCCCGCAGCGCCGTCCAGCAGCTGCTGGATGCAGGAGCGGTGATCAAAGAGGGAAACCCCATATCCAAAAGCCTGCGGGTAGAGGGGGGAGATACCTTCACCGTATGTCTCCCTCCGGTACAGGACTGCGAAGTGCTGCCGGAAAATATCCCTCTCGATATTATCTATGAGGACGACGACATTATCGTAGTAAATAAGCCCCAGGGAATGGTGGTCCATCCGGCGCCGGGGCACGCTGGCGGAACGCTGGTTTCCGCCCTGCTGTACCATGCGGGGGACAGCTTGTCGGACATCAACGGGGTAATCCGCCCAGGCATTGTCCACCGGATTGATCGGGATACCAGCGGTCTGATTGTAGCGGCGAAGAACAATGCCGCCCATCTCTCCCTGGCCGCACAGTTGGAGGATCACTCCATGTACCGGGTGTACAGCGCGATTCTCCGAGGCAGGATAGACGAGGGCGGCACGGTAGACGCCCCCATCGGCAGGCACCGCACCGACCGCAAAAAAATGGCAGTACTGCGAGAAGGCGGCCGCCGCGCCGTCACCCACTATACGCCGGTGCGCGCGCTTACCGGGCACACTCTGTGCCGCCTGCAGCTGGAGACCGGACGCACCCATCAGATTCGGGTGCATATGGCGTACATCGGCCATCCAGTACTGGGGGACCCCGTATACGGCGGCAGTCCCACCCCTTTTGAAAAAAAACATCCCGCGTTGTTTCACGGACAGTGCCTGCACGCAGGCGAGCTGTCTTTTGTTCATCCAAGAACAGAACAGCGGGTGACCTTCCAATGTAATCCGCCGGAACATTTCATGCGGATTCTGGAACTGTTAGAACAAGGATAAAACGGCTGCAGAGCCGGAAATACAAGGAGGTACAAATGGCACCATCGGCAATCGCACTGGTTCCGCTGCAAGGAATGGAATGGATGGCACAGGGAGTTCAGGCTTATCTGCAGACCATCTGCAAGGACTATCCCTGTGAAATTTTTACTGTGGAGCTGCCTCGGTTTGCCACAGGGGACGGCAAGGCAGTACTGCAAAACTCCATTCGCGGAAAAGATGCATATATTTTCGTAGATGTGGGCAACTACAGTGTAAAATACAATATTTTTGGGCATGAGAACTCTCTGTCCCCGGATGACCATTTTCAGAACCTGGTGCGAACCATTTCCGCTATCGGCGGCAAAGCCGACCGAATCAATGTGATTGCACCGCTGCTTTACAGCGCACGTCAGGACCGGAGAGTGGCCAGAGAATCCCTGGACTGCGCCGTAGCTCTGCAGCATCTGGAGACCATCGGCGTTTCCAATGTGATGTCCTTTGACCTCCACGACAGTCGGGTACAAAACGCAACGCCCTTTATGGGATTTGACAATTTAATGCCCACCTACCAGACCATCAAGGCGCTGTGCCGCAGCTATGACGATTTGATTTTTGACGAGGATCACATGGTAGTGGTCAGCCCAGACTTCGGGGGAATCAACCGGAATTTTGCCTATGCCAACGAGCTGGGCATCGACCTGGGCATGTTTTATAAAAGAAGAAACGTGCAAAAGGTGCAGGATGGAAAAAATCCGGTGGAGCTGCACAAATATATCGGTCCGGACGTAGCGGGCAAGGATGTGCTGATTATAGATGACATCATCGCCTCGGGAGAGTCCATGCTGGATTCCGCCCTCAAAATTAAGCAGTTCGGCGCAAAACGTATATTTGTAGGCGTCACTTTCGGCTTCTTCACCGGCGGAACGGAAAAATTTGACGCAGCATACAAGGACGGGATTCTGGAGGCGGTGTTTGTGACCAACGCGTCCTACCGAAGCGAGGCGGTCATACAAGCTCCGTGGTACCGGGAAGTCAATCTGCTAAAATATATTTCCTTCTACATTTATTCAGTGCACACGGGAAGCTCTGTATCTACCCTGCTGGATCCCCACGCAAAAATTGAAGAGCTGATTCGAAAATATGAGACACAAAGGCAGACGATGAAATAATATAAATTAGGAGGACAAGTTTATGGACCGGTTTGTTACTATTTACGACCAGGGGATGATTGATACAACCGAAATCTTTGTAGACAGAGAAACAGGCGTCAATTATATATTCCGAAAATGTGCCAATGCCGGCGGACTCACGCCCCTGCTGGACGAAAACGGAAAACCTGTTATTACAAAAATAGATTAAATACATAAGAGAAATAAATTAATTTTTTCGCTGTCTATTGACAAATCTTTCAATTTGTGATAATATTCCCTTGTATATAAAGAAAGGCATTGACCGGGAACAAGTACCTTGGGCCGTGTTCCTCTCAGAGAGCCGCCGGATGGTGAAAGGCGGCAGGATGGCACAGGCGAATTACATCCCGTGAGTTTCGCTCCAAAAAAGCGCATATTGCTTGAGTAGGCGGCGACGGGCCGGCGTCCGTTATCAAAGCCGGGGCATCGCGTTGGAAACGGCGCCGTGCTTTTGAGGGGCCCATTTGGGCAATTGAGGTGGTACCGCGGTTCATTCGTCCTCATGAAGCTGTAGCTTCATGAGGACTTTTTTATTGTATTACAACCCCTCCGTCTCGCCTATGGCGAGCCACCTCCCCTTACACAGGGGAGGCTTACACGAAAAGAAAAGGCCCCCTTGTGGGGAGATGT
>JAGZAC010000199.1 GCA_018370615.1 Clostridiales bacterium | reverse complement strand
CCATTTTCAAACAGCTTCAGCATAAGAGAAACCACACTGTCCTCAGGCAAAACCACATCCCCCTCCTGCATCGAAGTCACATAAAAGGGATACAAATACTGGTCCATGCGGCCCATACAATCCACCCAGTCCCACAAAGCGTAAAACCAGGTTAGCTGCACCGCTTGATACAATGTTTTCGGCGGCCGATGGGCCACAAAACGGCAGTTATCCATAATCTTTTCATAAATCTGCCGCTGGTCAGCATCCCCGCAGTTTTGCGCCAGGATTTCGGCGTGATCTGCATATACTTCAATCCACTGAGACAGCCCACGAATCACAATTTCGCTGGCCTCGTAAACCAGGGCAGTCTTTTCGCCGGCATCTGCATGCGCTCCAGCACAGCGACGGATCTTTGCAAGCAGGCCGTCCAGCCCCAAAGTGAGCAAGGTCTCATAGTTCGGCACCGTATGTCCCTGATACCCGCCGGCCCACCAAATGTTTTCCCGGCGAATGGCGTCATAAATTTCCTCGGTGAAAAGTTTCTTTCCAGCATTATGGAGATAATCATCGCAGAGAGGAAACATACGGTCGTACATACGCGTGAGCCGTTCTATTTCCCACTCTTTCTTATCGGCAAACTCCGGCTGGTCTAAAATCCAGCGGTTATCCTGCAGTCCGTGGCTGAAGTGCTCCATTATGGGAAAATACGGTCGCGTGATTCCCACAATATATTCTCTGGGATAAATGACAAAAGGCGTTTCCATCCAGGAACGAACGATTCCATGGGCACAGCATATTTCATAAGGGGCGTCAGGCATTTCCTCAAATACATCCGCAAAGGGATTCTTTCCATCTGCCCGATCCGGCCCAGTACTGGTGTATTCTCTGGCCCCATAAGGCTGCAGACGCTCCATCAAATCTGTATATACCTGCTGTATATCCGGAGAAAAATCCAACTTCCAATCTACGCTATCATATTTCACTGCATTGTCCTCCTCTGGTCACAATATCATTACCGGAATATCCTGCTTCAAAGCGGACACAACCGTTTCTCTGGCAAGCTCCATTTCCGCATCGGCAGGCGCTTTTCCCTTATAGATTTGCTTGATTCCCAGCTGCACCGCTTTTCCCTCTCCCAGAGAATGGTATGGCTGCAGGTGAATCTCCCGTATTGCTCCAGTCTCGCTGGCCGTACGGGCAATGCCGATATAGTGTGCATATTCCATATTGATTCCCGGTATTATGGGGCACCGAAGCACCATTGGGACCCCGGTATCCGCCGCGGCAGACAAATTCTCCAAGATTTGCTGTAAATCTGCTCCCGTATAAAATAGATGGGCTTTGGGATCCGTTAACTTGTAATCATAATATAACAAATCTGTATAAGGCAAAAGGGACAAAAGATCCTTTTGAACTCCTGCGCCGCTGGTTTCCACGCAAGTGTGAATGCCAGCACGCTTTGCCTCTTTTAGTATTTCTTTAGAGAATTTTGATTGATATAGCGGTTCCCCACCGGACAGTGTCATACCGCCGCCGCTGGAAGCATAAACCTCCCGATCCAGCAGGACCTGCTCCATAACCTCCGCCGTATCCATTTTCGCACCTGATATGCGAAGGGCTTCGCCCGGGCATGCCCTCGCACATGCGCCGCAGGAAGTGCAGTGCCTTCTGTCATAAATATGTATATTCCTCGAAAGGCTGTGACATCCATGGGCGCATGCCTGTGCACATATTCCGCAGCCAATACAAAATTTTTCGCTGTATAAGATTTGCTCTCGTGGGTTCCAACCCTCCGGATTGTGGCACCAGATGCAGCGAAGGGGGCATCCCTTCAAAAATACCACGGTGCGCACCCCAGGTCCATCGAACAAAGAAAAACGCTGTATGTGAAATACATTGCCCTTCATAAAATCTCCCGCCGCCCCGCGGCACAAAAACAATACAGATACCTTTCGGCTTTCTCGCCACTTATATTCTGTATAATAGCACATTTAAGAAACACATGCAATCCAGTATATGTAACTTCTTTTTATCAAATAAAAAGGGGAGCGGACGCTCCCCTTTGCTTACCAACCTTTGAAGTAATTGCTAATCATCGTTTCCATGGACATATCGATTCGCTTTTTCCAATCAGCAACCATCGCCAGCGTTTCCTCGTCTGTCACAGAAGCCGCTTCCTTCACAGTATATTCGGCACTGCACCAGGTATAGTCGGAAAACATCACCATGCCGCCCTTATCTCCAAAAATATCGTCTCCCACGTAATACCTCCGGTCCGCATCTAAGTCAAACATATTGACCAGCGTCGGTACAATATCGATGGAAGAGGTGTATTTGCTTACCACCTGCGGTTCTATGTCCTTTGCATAGATCATAAACGGCGTTTTGTATAAATCTTCTGGATTGTCCGAACCAACACCTTTGAGTTCTTTTATAAACTCCTCATCTGTAAGATATTTTCCATAGTGGTCAGTGTACAACACCAATACTGTATCATCGATATGCCCGTCTTCTTCCAACCGGTCCAAAAGTTCCCCGATAAATGCATCTGTTTCCATAGCATGGGAAACGGCGCGGATATACTGCTCCATAGTATCCTCGTTATCCGAAGAAATACCGGCTCGTTCCACCGCCGCTACCGCCTCATCGTAGTGTACATCTCCGATCGTAGCCATTGCTTCGGTATATGGGCCATGGCCGGAATATGTTATGATAAAGGTAAAGAACGAATCATCCGAAACCATTTGATCATAACCGTTCAGCATTTCAGAATCCAATGCATAATTCTCCATGCCCATATCTTCCCAGTTGTGATATGCTTCCATTCCAAAATTTACATGAATGTCACCACGGTTGTAAATATGGGGGTTGGATGGGTGAAATGTATTGGCAGAGTATCCCGCATTTCGAAACAGGTTGGGCAGGGAGAGAGGATAATCATTGCGCATATAATTGCTTCCGTTAAAGCCGTAGGTAGGCGGAATCATCCCAGTGAGCGTCATAACTTCAGTATTGAAGGTAGCGGCAGAGAGAAATAAGGGAGTATAGTGATTTTCGAATTGAATGCTCTCCTGCTGCAGCCCATACAGGTTGGGCATATATTCCTCCTGCAGCAGAAAAGTATCAATGGACTCCAGCATAATCATAATCAGGTTTTTGCCTTCAAAAATACCGGTCATTTCATTGTCTCCGCTGATCTGTTCCCCGCGCTCATTATAGTACGCGTCCAGCTCCAATGTATCCAATGTAGGTAGACCGATTCCAAAGGAAACGCAGAAATTTCGGAAAGTATACTGATAAAGCCCCGTCATTGGCAAGCATTCATTTGTGTTTGTGAAATCTGCATAGGTTTCTTCCACACTGTCGCCATATACCGAATCAAAATATATAGAATCCTCCGGCAAGTCGTAGGTATGATGTATACAGTTAATCGCAATTATACAGCCGACTGCCACAACCCCGGCGGCAATGCGGAAAATCCACCACTTCTTCCCCTTTTCATATTTGGGGGCGAGAATTACTGCAAGTATCATCAGCAGCAGGCAAAAAACGACACACACAATCAGCATCTTGCGAATCTGAATATAGCTCCAGCTGAAGAACTCCGCGCCGTCTCCCGCAAAGGTAATATCGGAAAAGGAAAAGAACCTGCCGAATACACTGTACATCCCCGCATGCACCAGCACCAAAACAGAAAAGAAAACCTGAAAAACCAGCATGACAATCCGGCGAATCAGTCTGGGCAGCAGCGCGATTATGGCAGTCATCAAGAGTGACCAGCATAAGGTAAACCATAGAGGCTGCCACGCAAACAAATCTGTTTGACCTGTAAAACCATAAAAATACCGAAAGGAAAAATCCAACAGGACAAAGCTAAGAAAACACAAGGGCAGGCTTAAAAAAGACAGCTTCTTGAGTTTTTTTATAAAAGCGGACATTTGCAATCTCCAATCTATATTGATTATACGCTTATCACATTTTAACCTTAGAGAAATAATTATAGCATAATTTTACATAAAAAGCAAATACTTTCTGCCTGGATTTTATAATCTAAATAAAAGCTTCTCCTAAACTAGCGGGAGCTGTTTTGCATATTCCAGAATAATAGCCACCGTAAACAATCCCCCAGACTCCGCATACGCGGAGCCATGCCCCCGGAGTTGCTTTGCAACTCCCCACAAGGGGGCCT
>JAGZAC010000198.1 GCA_018370615.1 Clostridiales bacterium | reverse complement strand
TCCAGAAATTCATCAACAAGCTGGACAGCGACGGTTATTCCTATTCCCAGGTCAAAAAAGCGTATCTGGCATTGAACGCCTGTTTCAAGTTCGCCATGGTCAAGGAACAGATCGCCAAAAATCCCTGCTTTGAAATCCGGTTGCCCAAGAAGGCGGAAAAAGGAGTCAAGACAATCGATGTGCTGACCAAAGAACAGATGAAAGACTATTGTTCTGCTGCCACAGAGAAATACGGCAACGGAAAACCCGTCTATCGTCTGGGGTATGGATTGGTTTTGATTCTTTTCACGGGGCTGCGTCTGAGCGAGGCGTTGGGGCTTCGCTGGGAAGACGTTGACTTTGAAAACAGATGTTTGAGGGTCGAGCACACGCTGGAATATGTCAAAAATCGAAACGCCGTTCAAGGAGAGCCGCGGTATTGCTTTGTGGAGGGCAGTACCAAAACCACCTCCAGGGAGCGCACCATCCCTCTCAATCAGACGGCATTTCAGGCGTTGAGAGAACTGCAAAAGATAAACGATCGCTTTCCCAGAGTATTCTCCAACGCCAAAGGGAACCCGATTAACCCGAGCAATCTGAACCGGGCGCACGATTGTATTCTGGAACGGGCCGGGATATCCCATATCGGTATCCACGCTCTGCGGCACACCTTTGCCAGTCAGCTGTTCGCCAACAAAGTAGATATCAAGATTGTATCCCGCTTGCTCGGTCATGCCGATGTGGGGATTACATACAACATCTATATCCACCTGCTCAAGGAGGATCTGCCGAGCGCTACCGACACGCTGGACAATATTTTAAACGCCGGATGACAGAAACACCGGAGGGCGCATTTTCGCCCTCCCTCTTATACTTTAGAATTTCCTTTCGGATAGAACGGCCATTATGTGCTGTCATTGACCGCTTAAATTCAACATGATATAATGCTGATGGAAAATATATGCAGGAAAAGAGGCGGAGTTGTGTGCGAAGCAGAAAAGCCGATGCGGTTGTCTTTGGTTTTGATTTCCAAATCAATGCTGCAATTGTGCTGATGCTGGAACACATAAAAGAACTGGATTCGCTGCGGTTAGAGGGCAATGATGAGGATATTGAGCTTACGTTACAGGATCATACCAAAATTTTCGCTCAGGCTAAAGCGGTTGTAAACAGCAGTTTTGATTTTACTAATGTGCGGGCAAACTTGAAAAAGGCGCTAACTTCCTTGTCGGAAGGAAGCCGCCAGCCGAATGTACGACAGCTTATTTTTATTACCAACTCTCCTGACCCTTTTCATGACAAAGTATCCCGTAGCGTCTTTTGGGGACCTGCCCATAGATGTTTTTCAGATCTGCCGCCATCTGCGCAAAAAATTGTAGAAGATTATCTGAGCAACATAGAGAATCCCTTAGATCCTCAGAAATTCATGATACAGGTACTGCCCTTTGAAACAGACGATGAAACGGAACGCTATAAAGCCGTTATGCAGGTGATTAACGATTTTTTAGGAGAACTGCATACCAGTACCTCGCCGGGGCTTGGCAAGCGGTTGTTTCAAATATGGCGCAACGATATTTTCACCAATGGTTCCACCAAAGATGCTGCCACTCAGCTGGACAAAAAAAGTATCATCTGGCCGATCATCGTGATCGAAACAGACGTCACCCGCACGGAGAACCGCTTTTTAGAAAGCCTCGACAGCGGCCTCTATGACGAGGTCGTTCGGTTATATCAGGAAACCATCGATTCCTGTTGTGAACGGATTGAATTTTTTACAAAGGTTCTCTTCGATTTCAGCCGCTTTTCAAGTCATAAATCTCAGGCGGAGACATGCACGGATTTTGTGAATAGCACATGGGAAACCTATAAAGATGAATTTGATGTCATGGGGATGAATTCCGAGATACAAGAGGTGTTGACGAAAACCGTTCTATACAACGTGCTGCACCGAAGAATTCTCATCGACAGGGTGAAGACGGGGGTGAATCTATGATCTTTCAGTCAATTCGAATCAAAGAGGGACTGTATGAGCGTACCTTCCGGTTTGCCAGTGGCGTAAATTTGATTTTCAGTAAAGAAAACAGCCGGGGCAAGACAACGCTGCTTCGATTTATGCTCTACTCATTGGGTTACAGCATTCCCAACACCCGAAATATACAGTTTGATCGCTGCGAAGTCGAGACACATCTCCTGTGCGAAAAAGCGGGAGACGTGCTTCTTACCCGTCTCAGCAAGGACTATATTGAAGTAGCTATTGAAAAGGAGACAACCACCTACATTCTCCCGGATCAGCTGCATGAGCTGCATGAAATCCTGTTTGGCACGGCGAATGCGGATATTCTGAATAATATTCTGGGAGCTATTTATGCCGATCAGGAAAAGGGCTGGACCCTACTGAATCGAGGAACCGCTATCGGCAGTATCCGTTTTAATATTGAAGAACTGATCCGGGGCCTTTCCGGATGTGACTGCGCCGACCTGATACGCAGGGAGAATCAAATCAGCAGGGAACTCGGCAAATACCGCCAGATGTTCAGCATTGCCAAATACCGTGAAAGCGTAATCGAGGAAAGCGGAACCCTGGTGGTTGACGATTATGCGGTTGAATCCGATGCAGCTATAGCGCAATTACGGATACGGCAGAAGGCGCTGCAACACGAATTAAAACGCATTGATAAAGCACTGACCGACAACAAACGGTTTTACCGCTTCATTGCGGAGATGAAGCTGGTGATACAGGGGCCCGATGGATTATATATCCCTGTAACACAAGAAAACATTGTCGGGCTTACCGATACCATGGACTTCCTGGCCACAAAGAGGAAAATGGTTTCATCCGATTTGTCAGAGATCCTGCGCCAGCTGTCTCGTTATCAAAAGGAACAGGAGACCGAGGGGCAGCAGTTGGAATTTTTCCAATCTGAAAACATGCTGGAGATCTTCGATAAAAGGCTCGCCGCTGTCCCTATCAACGCCATAGCGATCGACAAGGAGATCAAACGGCTGGAAAAAGTGCTGAAATCAATCCGACAGGAAATATCCAGAAAGACAAAGTCGGACAACGATATTATTCAGTCTCTGTACGACAATATGGTGAGATATGCGGCGGAATTAGGCGTGGGAAACAGTGAAACGATCGCGTCCAATTATCTGTTTACTTCAAATTTGAAGGAACTGTCCGGCGCTGTTTTGCATAAGACGGTATTTGCATTCCGTCTGGCTTATATTCTGGAAATACAGAAGGCCCTGGGAATCAAGCTGCCTCTGCTTCTGGATTCCCCCAGCGGTAAAGAAGTGGATCCGGAGAACATCCAACTTATGGTGGATATTCTCAAACGGGATTTCTCCGATAACCAGCTGATTATCGCCTCCATCTTTCAATACAATTTCGATGATGTCAATGTGATCGAAATCAAGAACCGCTTGATCGAAAATGACGAAAAATGAATATATTAGGCGCCGGAGCCTGCCGTAATGAAAACGGCAGGCTCCGGCGCTTTTTGTCTTATGGTGAATATGGTTATCGTTCGGCCAGTATCTGCATTTTGATCCAGTCCGGCTCCTGGTTGGAAAAGTGCAGCGATCCATCGCGGAGTAAAAATATGGTGCCTTTCCTGATACGTACAGGCATGACCGTTTTCCCCGTCTCCGGCTCTGGAAACAGTTCGAAGCCGATTGAGATAAGGGCCTGGATGTCCCGTACTGGAATTTCCCGTTTCCCATTTAACAAGTGCATGATTCCATCCTTCTTTCTTAAATTGTGAACGGTTCTGTTTTGGGAATGATCCGTCCCAACCAAGTATGAAGGATATCGATGAGAGACAGTAACGAAAACGGCCGTTTTACGTCCAACGACCGTTTTCAAAAACCAACCCACTTTAGAGATTGGTGAGATAAAATCGAGAAAAAACGACCGGAGGGACGTTTACATGAATTGAGAGGAAAAGAAAGGACCGTAGCGCATGAAATCGCCTTTTTCCTCTCGAAATCTCTCAAAATCACGCTTGTTATGGAGGGCAAAAATTTTTTTGCCCTCCATAACTATCTCTGACGACGTGATATTTGAGCATACCCTATGTATGCCCAAATATCACGGATACGGCTTTCCAGCGATGAAGCTGGTTTAGAAAACATCTTATCAGAGCCAAAGACTTGGAGAATTGGATTCAGAAGAACGTGGGAAAAAGAATTAGAAAATATGT
>JAGZAC010000197.1 GCA_018370615.1 Clostridiales bacterium | reverse complement strand
AGGGTGCCCAGGCTTCGGGAACGACGCCGTACGCTCTCATAGTATCAAGATTCCGCTGCTGCTGGAAAAACGGGTGCATTTCCACTTGATTGATCATAGGCTTTATTTCGAAAGTCTCACACAAATCGGCAAGAACATGAGGGTAGCAGTTTGCCATGCCGATTGCTTTTATAACGCCCTCCCCATAGAGCTTTTCCAACCCTCGCCACGCACCGATGTAATCTCCCATAGGCTGGTGCAGCAGCATCAGGTCTATATAATCGGTGCCCAACCGTTCAAGAGAACGCTTGGTTGCGTCCTGCGCTCCTTCAAAAGAAAAGTCAGAGATCCAAATTTTACTGGTGACAAAAACCTCTTCTCTTGGTATTCCGCTTTCCTTGATTGCCTCACCCACTGCCTGCTCATTCATATACGCCTGCGCGGTATCGATCAGCCGATACCCTATCTGCAAAGCAGAAAGCACTGCCTTCTTTGCTTCATTGTGGTCCGGAATCTGAAAAACTCCAAATCCAAGCTGCGGAATCTCTACGCCGTTATATAGTGTTAAGTATTCCATAGTTGGTTAGGTTCCTTTCTCTTTAATCGTGCACTTTATAATTTGCAAGCAGCATTTCTCCTACGCCTTCGGCGTTGGGGTCATGTGTGCCTTTTCCCGTGTCTAGCGCGCGCAGTTTATCCATTTCTTCATTTGTGAGAACAAAGTCAAAAATTTCGAGATTGCTTTTCATTCTTTCGGGGTTCGTGGATTTCGGCAGAACGATGATGCCCTCCTGTACCTCAAACCGCAGAATAATCTGACCTGCAGACTTATTGTACTTTTCCTCTAGTTCTGTGATCACTGGGTCGGAAAGGAGCTTTTTGTTTCCCTGGCCCAGCGGCCCCCATGCTTCCAGCTTTACATTGCTTTCATCCAAAATTTCCCGCAGCCTTCTCTGCTGAAAATAAGGATTGCACTCCACCTGATTGACAGCGGGCATCGTTTCAAAAGAAGGAACAAAACGATTCCAGATTTCCGGTGTCATATTGCTTACGCCGATGGACTTGATCTTTCCCTCTGATTTTGCGTCTTCCAAGGCCTTCCAGGCGCCGGGAACATCGCCGTAAGGCTGATGGATCAGATAAAGGTCTACGTAGTCCATGCCCAAATTATGCAGCGTTGTCTCCAGCGCCTTTTTTGCCGCTGCATAGCCGTGGTCCTGGAGACAGAGCTTACTTGTAATAAAAATCTCTTCTCTAGGAATACCGCTGTCATTTACAGCCTTGCCCACTTCGGCCTCGTTAAAGTAAGCGGCGGCTGTGTCGATATGTCTATACCCAACCTCCAGCGCGCTGCGTACAGCCTTATAGGTGGAACCGTCGGCAGGAATCAGAAATACACCATAACCGACTGCGGGAATCTGGTTCCCGTCACGAAGCAAAAATTTCTCCATAAATATCACATTCCTTTCAAATAATATATGGTTTTATAAGCTTAGAAAGATATGCCTCACAGAACTCCTGCGTACGCTCCCTCAGGCTGTAAGCTCCGTCGCTGATACACCAGCAGAGGAGCTCGCCGTACAGAAGATCCACAATTGTGTGGGAAAGTGTTTGGATGGGGGTGTCAGGCTGCAGTTCCTTTTTTTCTACGCCAAGGGATAAGAGCCGTTCCACCGCTTTCAAGTCCATCTGCAGTTTACTTTTTTCATCAGCGCTTTGGGCAAGTTCCGGACGAACAACATTTCTGATCCAATCCTGTGCCAGCTTGACACTGCTTTTCTCAATGTACTCCGAAAAACACACCATATAATTTGCAAGCTTCTCTAAAAAGCTGCCTTCAAATGCCTTTGCGTTCTCAAGGATTTCTGAAAATACTTCGCTGCTCAGTTCAAAAACAATATCCTCTTTTCGTTTGAAATAGGTATAGAATGTCCCCTTGGAAACGCCGCAGGCCTCTGTGATTTCGTCAATCGAAGTATTGGCAAGGCCCCTTTCGCAAATAATCTTCTTCCCGGCCGCTATCAATTTTTTTCTCGTTTCCATTGCCGCAAGCTGCCTGTTTGTCACCGTTTCAACGCCTCCTTCCTCTTTGCATGTTCATTATATCACAGTCATTGACTTAAAGTCAATATACTTTTGCAAAATTTTTCTATTTTCTATTGAAATAAAATAATGGTTTCCTTTATAATATTTGCATAAAATGTAGGGGGCAGAAATCATGCGTTATCAAACATTTCAGGAAAATGTAAAGCTTTCAAAGCTGGGACTGGGCGTAATGCGCCTGCCGCAAACTGAGCCGGGATTTGCCAAGCCAGTAGACGAGCAAAAAGCCCATAAGCTGATTGCCTATTGTATGGAGCATGGCATAAACTACTACGATACGGCCTATATCTATCATGGCGGCAAATCTGAAGTGATTCTCGGGCATGCCCTGTCTCAATATCCTCGTGATAGCTATTATGTGGCGGATAAGTTTAACATCCAGGCAAATCCGGATTATCGTTTCCAGTTTCAAGAGCAGCTTCGCCGTCTGCAAATGGAATACATTGATTTTTATCTGCTCCATGGTGTGACGGATCTAACGGCTCCCTTGTATGAAGAATGTGGATGTATTCCCTATTTTCAAAAAGAGAAGCAGCTGGGAAATATCAAATATTTAGGGTTTTCTTTTCATGGTACGCCGGACTGCCTGCGCAAACTGCTGGAAAAGAATCGCTGGGATTTTGTCCAGATCCAGTTGAATTATTATGACTGGTTTCAAGGAAGTGCAAAGGAACAATATGAAATTTTGCGAGAGCACGATATTCCAATAATGGTTATGGAACCTGTCCACGGCGGAATGCTGGCAAATCTTCCGGCGGAGGGCCTGCAGTATTTGCCGGACGGTGACGTTTCCCCTGCTGCGTGGGCGCTTCGATTTGTAATGCAGCTTCCCGGTGTGGCAGTAGTTCTCAGTGGAATGTCCGATATGAAACAAGCTGAGGAAAATGTGGCAACAGCGTCCGAGGCATCTGAGCTGTCTCCGGAAGAGCTTGCAGGACTGCAGCAAATCAGTGATTTTCTTCGAAGAAAAATTGCTGTCCCGTGTACTGCATGCCGATATTGCTGTGACGACTGTCCGCAGAGCTTGGATATTCCTTCCCTTCTGGCGGCCTATAACGACTACCGGGACGACGCTGCCGCGCTGGGGGATAAACATCTGGCGGCCTGGCGGCTGTCACGGCTGCAAGCGATGTCAGAGGACAGGCAGCCGGCAGCATGCATTGGATGTGGAAGCTGTACGGCACATTGTCCGCAAAGCTTGGATATCCCCGCGTATATGAAAGAAATGGCGGCAATGCTGCAGCAATAATTTAATAAAGCACAGGGATAACCCTGTGCTTTATTTGTATTCAGTCTCTTTTTTTCAGGCGAAATACCAGCCGCGCCAATGCCCTGCCGTCAAAGGGAATGAAGGGATAGAGGTAGCTGCGCTTTCCGTTGACTGTCTTGTTTGTGGCAATCAAAATAATGACGAGGAGCACGCCTCCCACAAAGCCCCAGGTACCCAGCAGTGCTGTCAGCAAAAGGAGAAGCATCCGCATAAATTTGAATGCATACCCCAGCTCGTAAGAGGACTGGGTAAAGTTTGCAATGGAGACAAATGCCATGTACAAGATTACATCAGAGCACAGCCAGCCTACCTCGACAGCAAATTCACCCAGCATAAGCCCCCCTACTACGGATAGCGAGTTGGACAGAACGCTCGGCGTATTCATAGATGCCAGCTTTAGGCCATCTATCATAAATTCTGTCAGGTATAGCTGCAAAATAATCGGCAAGTCCCCTGGATCTGACGGTATAATAAACTGCATCCACTCCGGAAGGATTGCCGCATGCATCAGCAGCAGATACCATAAGGGAGTGACAAACATGGTGGACCAGAAAACGATCTGCCGGACGATGCGCAGATAGGTGCCGGTAAGCGGTGGGAAATAATAATCGTCCGTTTCCTGCAAAAAATCAAAGATGGAGGTGGGAAAAATCATCGCCTCCGGACTGTTGTCACAAAGCAGGATAACGTCTCCCTCTAACACGGATGCGGCGGCGGCGTCCGGACGCTCCGTAGTGCGGATTTTGGGAAAGGGATTATACCATCTCTTTCGTATCAGTGTTTCCGCAATGCTTTCATGTCCCATGGTCAGAGAGTCCGTATCCATATTTTCCAGCT
>JAGZAC010000196.1 GCA_018370615.1 Clostridiales bacterium | reverse complement strand
GTAAGGGGAGGTGGCTCGCCGCAGGCGAGTCGGAGGGGTTGTTGCAGTAAGTCAATCCCCCAGACGGCTTCGCCGCCAGCCCCCTTTACACAAGGGGGCCTTTTAGGGTAAAAGCTTCACTGACGGCCCCTTTACACAAAGGGCCTACACGAAGCCCAAGCCTCCCCTGTGGAGGACTTGCCACGCAAGTCCCGGGGTGATGGCACGCCAAAGGCGTGACGGAGGAGTTGTTTGTTATCATCCCTTTACTAGCTTACCGCTACTTTCTTACAATTCAAATTTCGTAAATAAAAAATCCGTCCCAATCATAAAATCGGGACGGACAAAATCCGCGGTACCACCCAAATTCCGCAGCGATGCGGCACTTGTCTCGCTGTAAGGGGCGCTCCCCCGGCAGACTAATTCTATGTTCACCTGCCGTGCTCCGAAGGGAAAGGCATCCTGCGCCGGGCAGTGTGCTTGCAGCCATCGACACACCTCTCTGAAAAACCCGCCTGTCCGCATTTGCCAGCTTCATCATCGCTTTTTATTTTTACCTATTGAATTGTATTATAACATAGCCAACTGCAAAATGCAAGCTATTTTTTCGTCTCTCTCCTATCTTGTTTCTCCCAAAATGCAGACAGAGCTGCATGCAGCGTATACGCATCGCTCACAAACCGAATATGGCGCCACGCCTTTGGAAACAGCTTGTACGTCTGCGGCTGAGCATACCGATCGTCAATCAGTACCACCACGCCCCGGTCTGTCTCACTGCGGATCACCCGCCCGGCAGCCTGCTGCACTTTAATCATTGCCGGGTATGTATATGCATACGCAAAACCGTTTTCTCGTGTTCGCTCAAAATAATCCTGCAGCAAATTCTGCTCTGCAGTGATCTTCGGCAGTCCCGTCCCTACAATAATCGTACCGATCAGCCGCTCCCCCCGTAGGTCTACTCCCTCGGCAAAAGCGCCGCCCAGCACGCAAAAGCCCACCAGAGCATCGTCTCCTTTGGAAAAAGCCTTCAAAAAAGCATTTCGCTCACTGTGATTCATCCCCTGCGTCTGTACTACCGTATGTATATGTGGTGCAATTTCCGCAAATGCAGAATATACACTTTTCATATAAGCATACGAGGGAAAATACGCAATATAATTGCCCCCCCTTGCCTCTACCGCAGCCAGAATCATCTCGGCAATCTCCCCGGCAAAGCGCTCCCGGTCACTGTATCGAGTACTGACAGAATCCACTCCAAAAATGCCCAAATTCTCGGGATCGTAAGGAGAATCCAACTCCAGGCAAGGGGCCTCAGGGCATCCCAGCATATCCGCAAAATATTCCATCGGCGTCAGCGTTGCGGAAAAAAATACTGCTCCCCGTACCGGCTGCATCATACGCCGCAGCATCTTTGACGGATCCAGGCAACGGATATGGATGCGCAGTCTGCCGCCAATACTTTCCGCATAAAAGACGAATTCCGCATCAAATAAATCCAAGCTGTGCAAAAAGGCGCTGCACTGGCTTATTGCCCGGTCCAAAAGGGCGTGGGCGCCTGTATCATCTGTATCGCGAAGGATTTCCCCGCCCACCTGCACAAACTTTTGCAGAGGCATCTGAAAATCCTCCGGCACACGGGCAGACAAATAATATCCCGTTTGCCGCCCAGCCGCATCCAGCTGCTCCTCAGCACGGCACAATTGGACGACTTTCTGAAACAGACGAATTATTTCTGTCAGCACCTCTCGCAGAGATTTTCCACCGGAAAAATATGTGTCCAGATTTTTATACAATTGTATAAAATCAACTGCCGAAAGGGAAGCAGAATACATCTCTCTGGCCCGGTCGGGAAGATTGTGCGCCTCATCCAAGAGTGCGGCGTATCGACCGGTACAGTCTTGAAAATACCGCTTGAAGCGGACGTTTGGATCAAAAAGATAGTTGTAATCGCAAATCACCACTTCACAGTATTCACTTACATCCAAGGCCAGCTCATAGGGACATAGTCCGTGATTTTGGGCCACACTGCAAAGCAGTGCCGTATCGATCACACGGGTATTCTGCAAAATCTCCAGCATCGCCGTATCCCGGCGCTCCTCATAGGGAAGCCGCTGCATCTCTCCCATGTATGGGCATGTCCGGCAATCTCTGCCCTGCCATCCCCTATGGAGGCCGCCTCCCGACAAAAGGCAAGTTTTCTCCTTGGAGACAATAGTTATAGCCCGCAGGGAGGGCACCTGTGTAGATATGTCCCGGCATGCCTGGGCGGCAGCACTGCCTGTGACCGTTTTTGCCGTTAAATAAAAAATCTTATCTGTATATCCACACCCCAATGCCCGCAGAGCCGGATACAAGGCAGAAATGGTTTTTCCAATTCCCGTAGGCGCGCAAACCAACAGCTTGCTTCCGTTTTTCACAGCCCTAAACGCATCATTCATAAAATCCCGCTGTCCATCCCGAATCTCCCGATAGGGAAAAGCCATAGCAGAAAGCTCCGGGTATCCGCAGAGATGCTTTTCCGCCAGTATGGAAATAAAAGGGGCAGCGCGGGCAAACAGCATTTCAGACATATGCCGAAGTAGAGTCTCCGAAAGGGTACAGACAAAAGAGGCGGTATCCTCCCTACCATGCACCGTATAGGTTAGCCGCAGGGAAACAGCAGACAAATGCTCTTCCCGACACAGCATAAATGCACACAGAAACCCCTCGGCAAGGAAGGTAGGATCTCTGGAAGGGTGGGTACGGCTGGTAAGTCTGCCAATCTGCCGGAATTTTTCAATCGTGGTGCCCTTTTCCGTCCGGTACAGCAAATCGGCCGTTCCCGTAACTGTAAAGGGGACCTCCCAATCTGTAACCGTAAGAGACAATTCCTTGCCGCTTTGGGGCATGTCCCCATCTCCGGCCGGAGAAAATGTCGTTTTTTCGTTCCGGAAGTTTTTTCTGGTACGGGCAAAAAAGGAAATTTCCTCTGCGCTGACCAAAATCTTATTTGATTGTGGATCTATGCGTATTTTCAAATCTATTTCCTCCTGCCAGTATGAATTTATACGTCGGCGACAAACCGCCAAAGACGCTGCTGATCTTCCTTTGACGCATATCCGATTCCCACCCGGGGAGTCATGTGATATGTGGGAGTGTATCCATCATCCTCGATCCACAGCTCCTCGCTGTCGCATAAATCCTTGCCGTTGAGCGCCCTCGTAATCTCTAAGGACTTTGTCACCCTTCCAGGGCCGGCAATATCGTCTACGCCCCGTATCAGCACCGCTTCCGGATAACCTTCCTCTCCAGCCACTACGTTGAGCATCTCATGGATCCCATAGCACAAATATACATATATGGTGCCACCGACCTCATACAACACCGACGTGCGTTTCGTCTTTCCCTTTGCCGCATGACAAGCGGTATCATTCTCTCCCATATAGCATTCTGTCTCTGTGATACGGACACGCGCAACTTTTCCATCCATCTTTCTGCAAAGCAGCTTCCCTAGCAGTGCTGGGGCAAGCATATCCGCATGCATATGATAAAAAGAGCGATCCTATTTTTTATGTTTCCCCATGGCGGTCATCTTCTTGATTTTAAGTAACAATATCATCATATCACAGTACAGAGGGAAAATCTACATCTTCCTTGCAATTTTTTCCACCACATGGTATACTTATTTCATAAGAAAATCAGGAGATAATTTTATGCAAGACGAAATCAATGTAATTAAGCCGGGGCGCTATAAAACCCCAGTGGACGCAGACGCCAGACGGGACGAATTCGATTTGAAGAATGGAGAAATACTGTACAGTGGACGGCCCGTAGATATTATTTTTACCGGGGACTCCATTACTCACTTTATGGAAGCCAATCTGTATTACGGCAAATTTGGGCTGGTACTAAATCGCGGCATCGGCGGAGATGTTGCCGATATTCTGGCGTGGCGGTTCCACGCAGATGTAACTCAATTGAAACCGCGCTTGTGTATTGTTTTAGTGGGCGTAAATAATATTTGGGAGTTGGACAATCATATAACGAAAAAGGGACAGTATGACCGGCGGGCAGCGAACAAGGTGCTTGCTCTGCTGGAAAAAAGCTATCGGAGCATGCTGGAAGAGGCGAAAGAAAACAACTTTCCCCTGTGGATGTGCTCCTGCCTGCCTACAGGCGAAAATCTTCCCAACTTGGAGCCTCGTAATCGGTTTATTGTGGAGATCAATCAAATGATAAAGCAGCTC
>JAGZAC010000195.1 GCA_018370615.1 Clostridiales bacterium | reverse complement strand
TTGACATAGAGGCTATCTCACAAAACACCAACGTATACCTCACAATTATGGTACTGGAACTGATTATTCTGGGCATCCCCGCTGTGTTTTTTTGCATTCTGCGGGGCGGCGGCTACAGCAAAGAGCTGCGAATCCGAATGATGCAGACCCGGCATATCACCATCACCGTTTGGGCGTTTCTGTTTATGACGTCCGGAAGTATCGTGCTGAGCTTTATCATGTACTATTTTTTCCCGGACGCTTTTGTAGCTTCCGCTATGGCCGGCGGACTGACAACCGAAACCAGCCGTTTGTATCTGCTGATTACTTTTGCCCTACTGCCGGCGCTGCTGGAGGAATTTATTTTTCGCGGAATCCTGTCGGCAGAATATTCCTCCTATGGAGCATCTGTAGCCGTAATCATGAGCTCCCTTTGCTTTGGACTTTTGCATTTCAGCTTCGTTCGGCTGCCGATTTATTTCTTTATGGGAGTTATCCTGTCTCTGACAGCGGGCGCTACCCGGTCTCTTATGCCATCTATTTTGATACATGCGGCAAACAACGCTTTCGTATTGTTTTTTGAGACATATCTTTACCGCATTGCCGGCAAACATAGTGGTGGACTGATTTTGCTTGCTTTTTTGATCGGCGTAGCCACACTGGTATTTGCCATCTTGTTTTTCAGCAGGGCCGAAAAGCTATATTACGGATATGGCGTCATGAATCGCCCCTCTCCGCTGCTTCGGAAAAGAAAGCCAGGAGAGCTTTCCCTGCCGGCGCAGGCATTTCTCTCTCCCACGTTTATTCTATTTGTTGTTTTTTCCGTCATTCTCACCGTATTTTTATAACAGTGACGTATATCTGCCTGTCGACCTTGCTCGGCAGGAGAAACGAGGTAATCGATGTACAATACTCCAGATCAAGGCCCGGAAAATCATCTGGGAGAAGATAACGAAAGGCTTTTTCAAAAGAAAAAAGCCGCAGCCTCTGCACCTACTCCTAAAAAGCCCTCTACCGACCAGACACAAGCAGGGAATCCTTCCCGTGTATACACAGCAAAGCCGTCAGTGCAGAAGACCCCAGCTTATGCGAATCGGCGGAATATCGGGCAGGAAAGCAGTAAAAAGGCGGGAAATACAACAGACCCCAGCACTGCACCTACCATGAAAATAAGTACCGGTTCCAATGTGCCGAAAACTGCCCCAAGTAACAAACAAATACGCGAGGCATCTGCTCCCATTTCTCAAAAGGTAGTACCTCCCTCTATATCTGCAAATACAGCCCCCCCAAAAGGGGAAACACCCGCCTATGCCGGACGCAGAGCTGCAGAAAACGCAGGGACGCCTTCCCCTTCCCAGCCCCATCCCACCGCGGCCGCAAAGGACAAAAAAGCAGGACTATCCAGGCTTGGGGCAGACATGATGGCAAATTCCGTAAAGGCCATCACGTATATCGTGCTGGTTTTGGTGGTTTCTGTCTTTCTTTCCATTTTTATTATTCGGGTGGGGAACGACATCTTTGCCTTTGTAAAAAGTGAAGAAACAGTCGATATTACGATTCCGGAAGATGCAACCACGCAGGATATTGCAACAATCCTTTATGACAATGGTATTATATCCTATCCCAATATCTTTCAGCTGTACTGTTCTATAAAAAATGAATCCGGAGAATTTCTGGCGGGAGACTATACTGTTTCTCCATCCATGAGCTACGATGAACTGCGCAATGCTTTTAAACCCCAAGCAGCAGAGGGAACCAGCTGGATTACCATTCCCGAAGGCTATACCACAGATGAAATTATTGACTTGATGGTGTCCTACGGCATCGGGGACCGGGAGACATATGTGGACGTTATCAACAATTACGACTTCGACTACTGGTTTGTGGACGAGCTGGAGGAAAGCGGTATCCCGGAAGGCAGATACTACCGCCTAGATGGGTATTTGTTCCCGGACACATACGAGTTTTATAACAGCTCCAGTGAGGTAACTGTTATCGACAAGCTGCTGGCTCGATTTGACCAGGTATTTGTAGACGATTACCGTTCCCGTGCTGCTGAGCTTGGATATTCTGTGGATGACATTCTGTCCATCGCCTCCCTGATTGAAAAGGAAGCAGGTACAGCAGACGACTACAGAAGAGTATCCTCTGTATTCCACAATCGTCTCAACAATCCATCCAATTACCCCAAGCTGCAAAGTGATGCCACTGTGGTATACGCTCTACAGATAATGACCGGGGAGCGGCCCACAACCGTCACATCTGAGCAGCTGGAAACCACCGATAATCCGTACAACACATACCTGTATGACGGACTTCCGCCGGGACCTATTTCAAATCCCAGTGCAAGCGCCATTCGTTATGCGCTGTATCCTATGGACTCCAATTATTATTACTTCATCTCTGCAAATAACGGCACGACACTCTTTGCCGCAACTCTTGTAGAGCATCAGCAAAATATTCAAAGAGTTCTGCAGATGAACGAACAGCAGGCAGGCGAAAGTTGAACAGTGAAAGGGGGGAAGCGTTTTGACAATTACTGTAAATAGCCCTGTCAGCGCACTGCGCGGCGTAGGGCCGGCAAAAACCGCTTCCCTGGCGGCAGCAGGGATCGAAACAGTAAATGATTTGATCCATCATTATCCCAGGGCCTATCAGAACAGAGGAGATATCAAGACCGTCCTGGAGGCTGCCGCGCTTTGCAGCCAGACGGCAGCAGAAGAGGGCGGTGCCGCCGGGGAGAAGCAATCGGCACCGCCCTGCGCTTTTCTTCTAACCGTGGCTGGTGAGCCTTATTACAAAATGATCCGGCGGGGTATAAGCATCCTGCGATTCCGGGCTTTTGACGAAACCGGCATATGTGAGATCACCTACTTTAACCAGCCCTATCTGCGGGATGTCTTTCACACTGGCTCCACCTTTCGCTTCTGGGGCAAGCCTATGCTGGAGAAGGGTACCCTGAAGCTGGCCTCTCCGATTCACGAGTCATGGACAGAAGAGACAACACTGCCCCCCATCGTACCAGTATACCCTCTGTGCGCAGGAATCACACAAAAATATTTAGCTTCTCTGATCCGAGAAGGGCTGAAGGCAGTTGCCTCGCAGATTACCGACCATCTTCCTCCGGAGGTGCTCCAAAGCAATCACCTGTGCGTTTTAAGTTACGCTATTGCAAATATTCACTTTCCTGAAAACCTGGAGGCATTGGAAAGCGCCCGGCGGCGGTTTGCTTTTGATGAGCTTTTTTGCACCGCGGCTGCAATGGCAGCGATTAAAAGCGGGAAAAAAAGAGGAGAGGCTCCTGTTTTTGCAAAAAACAACCTTGCGCCTCTTCTGCACCAACTTCCTTATACCCTTACAGGCGCACAGCAACGCTCCATTGAGGAGATTTCTATTGATCTTGCATCCGGCTCTCCTATGTGTCGGATCTTGTGCGGCGATGTTGGGTCCGGAAAAACAGTGGTGGCCGCCTGCGCTGCGCATATCGCTCTGCAAAACGGATACCAGTGTGCACTGATGGTGCCCACGGAAATTCTCGCACAGCAGCACTACAACGAGCTTTCCCCACTTTTTGAAAAGCTGGGCTATCGCACTGCACTGCTTACCGGCTCGGTTCCCGCCGCACAAAAACGCAGCATCCATGCCGCACTTGCCGACGCGGACAAAGAAAATCGGATAAATTTTGTTATCGGTACCCATGCACTTTTGTCTGACACCGTTTCTTTTTCCGCCCTTGGTCTGATCATCACCGACGAGCAGCATCGGTTCGGCGTAAATCAGCGAACACTGCTTCGGGAAAAGGCGGAGCAAGCCCACACCCTAGTGATGAGCGCAACGCCGATTCCTCGAACGCTTTCTCTGGTCCTTTTCGGAGATTTGGATATTTCCCGGCTGGATGAAATGCCTCCCGGTCGACAGAAAATTTCCACCTTTGCCGTAAATGAGCGTTACCGTGAACGGCTGATTGGATTCATCCGAAAGCAAAAGGAGGAAGGACACAGAACCTACGTAGTATGCCCTGCCATTGAGGAGAGCAAAAAGAAAAAAAAGACTGCGGAAGACGCAGAAGAAATGGCCAATATCGATTTTTTCACCCATGCAGTAGAGGAGCTTCCCCTGAAGTCTGCAACAGAGCATGCAGCCACACTCCAGTCTATGTTGCCAGATCTTACAGTGGGCTTGGTCCATGGCAAAATGAAAGCCGCCGAAAAAGAGCGGGCCATGGATGCTTTTTACA
>JAGZAC010000194.1 GCA_018370615.1 Clostridiales bacterium | reverse complement strand
CCCAGCGCCAACCTTTCCGGCTCCCCCTCTCCTACTACGGCAGCGCATGTTGCGGCCGATCTCTCCGGCAGAGTGGATATGATTCTGGACGGAGGAGAATGTATGATCGGTGTGGAATCTACGGTGATCCGTCTGGCGGAGGATGGGTGCATTTTACTGCGGCCCGGTGAAATTCTTCCCAGAGAGCTAGCTTCTGTTGTGGAAAATGTGCACATTTCCCCGGCAGTGCTGGATCCGGAGGCTGTGGGAGATCGCCCCCAGTCTCCCGGTATGAAATACCGGCATTACGCTCCAAGGACGAGACTTGTTCTTGTGGATGCTGCTGCCGACGAATTTGTGGAGTTTGTAAATGGGCAGGACGGTATCTGCGGCGTTTTGGCATATACGGAGGATTTAGATCGGTTCCCCGGTAAGAAGGTGATGGAACTTGGGTCAAAAAACGATCCTGCCGGGCAGATGCACAATCTGTTCCGGATCCTGCGGGAGGCAGATGCCCTGCAGGTGCCGGTGATATATGCGCCGCTGCCGCCGAAAACGGACGAATATCTTGCGCTTTACAACCGCATTATTCGGGCGGCCGGATGTGAAGTAATAAAAGGACGGTCATGATTCATGGCAAGAAAGAAGAAAGTAGAAGAAGCTCCGGAGATACAGGCGGAGATTGTCAATCAGCCGATTACAGAAACTATTGAAACAAACTACATGCCTTATGTAATGAGCGTAATTATTTCCCGCGCCATTCCGGAGATCGACGGCTTTAAGCCGTCTCATAGAAAGCTTCTATATACCATGTATAAAATGGGGCTGCTCAGCGGCCCGCGTACGAAGAGCGCAAATGTTGTGGGGCAGACTATGCGGCTCAATCCCCATGGGGATGCTGCAATTTATGAGACTTTGGTGCGCCTTACTCGTGGAAACGAAGCACTTTTGCACCCTTTTATCGATTCCAAAGGCTCTTTTGGCAAGCAGTACAGCCGAGACATGGCATATGCTGCCTCCCGGTATACGGAGGTGCGGCTGGACAAGATTTGCAATGAAATTTTTAGCGGAATCGATAAAAATGCAGTAGACATGGTACCCAACTATGACAATACCACCACAGAACCCACACTGCTGCCAACCACATTCCCCAATATTTTGGTTTCCCCCAATATGGGGATCGCCGTAGGGATGGCGTCCAATATCTGCTCCTTTAATCTGGCAGAAGTATGTGACGGTACGATTGCACTGCTGAAAAACCCCAATTTATCGGTAGACAAGATGTTGGATCTCATCAAAGCACCGGACTTTTCCGGCGGCGGCATGCTGATTTATGACCGTGACCAGATGCGCTCTATCTATGAAACCGGGCGGGGAAGCGTACGCTTGCGGGCGAGGTACAGCTATGACAAGGAAAATAACTGCATCGATATTTTGCAAATTCCTTATTCCACCTCCATTGAACAGATTATAAAAAAAATTGTGGATCTCATTAAGGAAGGAAAGCTGAAGGAAGTCACTGATGTGCGAGACGAGATTGACCTGAATGGGTTCAAGCTGACGCTGGACCTGCGCCGGGGAACAGAACCTGACGCACTTATGGCAAAGCTGTATAAGCTGACCCCTCTTCAGGATGAGTTTGCCTGCAACTTTAACGTATTAATTGACTCCTCTCCAAAGCAGCTTGGACTTATTGGAATTTTGCAGGAGTGGATCCGGTTTCGTATGGGATGCGTGAGCCGGGAGCTTCGCTTTGACCTTGGAAAGAAAAAAGATCGACTCCATCTGCTAAAGGCCCTGAGTAAAATTCTTTTGGACATCGATAAGGCTATCCGCATCATTCGAGAGACAGAAAAGGAATCGGAGGTAGTGCCCCGGCTGATGGAGGGCTTTGTTATTGATGAGGTGCAGGCAGAGTACGTAGCGGAGATTAAGCTGCGCCACTTGAATCACGAATATCTTATCAACCGGGTGCATGAAATCGAAAGCCTTCAGGCAGAAATCAAAGATATTGAGGAAACTCTAGCAGATGAAATCAAAATGAAGGCGCTTATATCTGCTCAGCTTAAGGAAGTCAAAAAGAAATACGGCAAGCCCCGTAAAACCCAGCTCATATATGCAGATGCTCTGGAGGAACCTGAAGTTACAGATACGGTGGAGAATTATGCCTGCCGTGTCATACTCACCCGGGAGGGATATTTTAAGAAAATCACCCATCAATCCCTGCGCGGCAACGATGAGCAGAGATTGAAGGATGGAGATGAAATTCTTTGGAGCGAGGACTGTGAAAACAAAGACGAGTTTTTTGTGTTTACCGATCAGCGCCGCGTATATAAAGCAAAACTTGCAGACTTTGAGCCGGTAAAAGCGTCCGTGCTAGGGGATTTTCTCCCTGCAAAGCTGGATTTTGAGGAAAATGAGCGGCCTATGCTTATGAAGGTTTTGAATGCATCCTGCAGCAGTGAGGATCATATCGTCTTCATTTTCCAAAATGGAAAGGGTGTGCGTATTCCTGTATCTGCCTACGAGACCAAGTCCAACCGCAGACGACTGACAGGCGCCTATTCCGATGCGGCTTTGCTGATTGCCGCCGTATATGAGAAGGAAGCTATGGATCTGCTGATTGTATCTGACGCAGGGAAGGGAATTTTAATTAAATCCTCTCTGATACCCGAAAAAAGCACTCGTACTTCCACAGGGGTGATTTTGTTTCAGCTGCGCAAAAAGCAGCTGGTAAACGGAGTATAGTATGGGGAGCGATTGGCGCATTTTCCAGACGCTGGCAAATGCAGAAAGATTAAAATTCCCGCAGCAGGATCGCCACTTCTAGTGCCGGATCTTGGAGAAATGCAAATTGTCATAGAATAATGAAGGGTAAAATATGTCAGAAAAACATAAAAAAATAATGGTGCGAACGATAGCAATTGTGCTTGCGCTTTTGATGGTGGGTGGAGCTGCATCTGTGATTGTTACCGTTTTCATGGGATAATCTATTATTGATAACTCCCGGAGGTTTATCAGCGGAATCAGACTTTTATGCCCCCTGTGGAGGACTTGCTATATAAGTCCTGGAGTGGATCAGTGAAGCTGACAGAGGGGGTTGTTTCAGGAATACAATCCTCCAGTTTTTGCGTACGCAAAAATGGCCCCCTTAGCGACTCTGCAAGAGACGCCCACATGGAAGTCTGCACCAAACCCAAGCCTCCCCTGTGCAAGGGGAGGTGTCACGGCGGCGCCGTGACGGAGGGGTTGTCACAATTTAAAAACTATTCTAATTCTAGAGACCACGGAGACTTCTTCCCATGCCGCAAAAATTCAAGAAAACACGTCTTGCCTGTTATACCGGATATGTAACGCAGGCGATTGTCGTAAACCTTTCTCCTTTGCTATTTGTTATATTTCAAGATACCTATCACTTTTCTCTTTCATTTATTGCGACGATTACCCTAGTAACGTTTTTAGTGCAAATTGGCATCGATCTGCTGTCTGTAAAGTTTATGGAAAAGACAAGTTTCCGCGTCCTTTCTGTTGGCAGTCAGGCGATCAGCGCAGTGGGATTGATTCTGCTTTCCCTGTTGCCTATGCTGCTTCCGGCGCAGGCTGGCGTTATGATTGCCGTAATTGTCTATTCTGCCGGCAGCGGACTGGCAGAGGTGGTTCTCAGTCCCCTTATGGAAGCTCTTCCTAAGAATGAGAAAGCCGGAGGCTCCCCAATGTCTCTCATGCATTCTTTCTATTCCTGGGGACAGGCGGTGGTTATTTTGGTAACGACCGCACTGCTGAAAATTATCGGCGGTTCGCTTTGGTTTTTTCTCCCGCTTTTCTGGGCGCTGATCCCCATCTGCAACAGCATTTTCTTTTCCAGAGTACCGATGGTAAAAATGACCGTACATGACGGAGAGCATGGCGCTTTTCAAATGCTGCGGGACCCCGTCTTTATTGTAGCGTTTTTGCTTATGATTTTTGCCGGTGCAGCGGAACAGGTGATGTCCCAATGGGCCTCTCTGTTTGCAGAGCGCGGCCTTGGAATTTCAAAAATTGTGGGAGACCTGCTGGGCCCGTGCATGTTTGCCGTAATGATGGGCATCGGCAGAACAGGGTACGGAATTTTCGGCCATAAATTAAAAATTGCCCGGGCTCTCACCATTTGTGCAGTGCTTACAGTGATTTGTTACTTGGGAGCAGTGTTTGCTCCGGTTCCTTTTGTCTCTCTGGTGGCTTGCGGTGTGACAGGATTGGGTGTCAGCATTATGT
>JAGZAC010000193.1 GCA_018370615.1 Clostridiales bacterium | reverse complement strand
TTGGGGTGCTCGCCTATTCCCTGGAAGCACTGCGCTTTTTTGCGCAGACGCCCAAGGGGAAAATAGAGAAGATAGAGGATATTAATGAGCTGCGCTTTATCGAGCATGGCAAAAAGCTGAAGATGATTCCGGTAGAGGCGCACACGCTGTCGGTGGATACTCCAAAGGATTTGGAATTTGTTAGAGGAGTGATCCAAAAAAAATTGGAAAGAGGGGAGATTTTGCTGTGAGCATACAGATACTAGACTGCACCCTGCGGGACGGGGGCTATATCAACGACTGGAGATTTGGGAAAAAGACAATTATTTCTATTTTGGACAAGCTGGAGAAGGCGAACATCGACATTATCGAATGCGGCTTTTTAACTCGCATGGTGCAGGAGGAGGCGTGCTCGCTTTTCAACAATATCGGGCAAATCGAACAGGTGCTTCCAAAGCAGCACCGGACGGCAATGTATGTAGCGATGATCGCCATTGGGGAGAAGGAACTGCACCCGTCGGAACTAGCTCCCTACGATGGAAAAAGCATCGAAGGGATCCGTCTGACCTTTCATAAGGGAGAGATCAGCCAGGCCATCGAGTGGGCCGACATTATCATGGAAAAAGGGTATAAAGTGTTTATGCAGCCGGTAGGAACTGGCTTTTACAGCGATATAGAGCTGCTGCAGCTGGTGGAAAAGATGAATCAGCTGCAGCCCTATGCCTTTTATATCGTCGATACCCTGGGCAGCATGTACCGCAACGAGGTATCCCATCGGTTTTATCTGATCGATGGAAATATGGACCCCCAGATCCATCTGGGCTTCCATGGACACAACAATCTGCAACTGGCCTTTTCCAACGCCCAGATTTTGGGAAAAATCCAAACCAAGCGAACGCTGATTCTGGATTCTTCCGTCAATGGAATGGGCAGGGGCGCGGGCAATCTGCCCACAGAGCTGATTACCCAGTATATCAACAAGAACATTGCTTCGCGTTATGATGTCACTATGGTGATGGATATCTATGACGAATATATTTCGGCCATCCGCAAGGAATTTGAGTGGGGCTACAGTGTACCGTATCACATTGCCGCCAGCAATGTATGCCACCCCAATTATGCGGCCTATCTTATCAACAAACAAACGCTGACCATGAAGGATATCGAGAAAATTATTCAGTCCATTCCCGAAGAATACAAAATTTTGTATGACCAGCAGCTCATTGAGCAGCTATATATCCAGTATCAGAGCAGGGAAATCGATGACAGCGCGGCAGTTCGTCAGATTGCCCAATGGATTTCCGGAAAGAAAATTCTCCTGCTGGCGCCGGGGAAGAGTCTCGTGACGGAATATGCCACCATTATGCAATTTATCGATGAAGAAGACCCTTATGTGATTTCGGTAAATTTTGTAGATGCTCGCTATCGGATGGATGCCTGCTTTGTAAGCAACCATAAACGAATGGACATTATCGAGCGGGAGATCCGAAATCTGGGAGAGTTCCGCACCATACTGACCTCCAACATTGCGGGAGGCGATGACTGTTTGTATGTAAACTATGCCCGGTATACCAATGACGATGAGATGATTTCGGACAATGCGGGGCTGATGCTGTTGAATCTGCTGAAGCGTTGCGGCGCAGACAAGGTGTATCTTGCAGGCTTTGACGGCTTCCATCGCCGCCACAACGGCAATTATTACAGCAAGGAGCTGGATTTTCAGGTGAATGAGGAAGAAATACACGAAAAGCGGCGCCGAATTCGCAGCCAGCTGCGAAAATTGTCTGAGGAAATGGAAATTTCCTTTCTCACACCGTCTGTATATGAACTGGGAGCCTATGATGGAGAAATGCAGTTGGTATAAATGCGTTCTGTTCGACATGGATGGGACGCTGGTGAATTCCTATGAGGGGATTTTCCATGCGTATCGGTGGACCATGGAGCAAATGGAGCGGGATTTTGGTGGCGACAATTTCGTCCGTCAGGCCATCGGCGCGCCGCTGATCTGGGTATTTGAAAATTTGTGCGGCATGGATCGTATAGTGGCAGAACGGGCGGCCGCTTGCTATCGTACCTATTATGCAAATCAGGGAAAACATCAAGCTGGGGTATATGACGGTATGGAGGAGACGCTCCGGCGGCTGAAGGAGGCCGGCTGCTTTCTCGGTGTGGCTACTTTGAAGAAAGAGTCCTTTGCGAAAGAAATGCTGGAGGCATTGGGGATACTATCCTATTTTGACATGGTGTGCGGTATGGACGCCAGCGACCGTCTCACAAAAGCGGATCTCATCCGGCGCTGTATGCAGACCGCAAAATCCGAAAAAAAGGAAACAATTCTGGTGGGGGACAGTGCGTTTGATGCTGCCGGTGCCAGGGAAGCAGGGATTGCTTTTCTGGCAGTCACCTATGGATTTGGGTTCCAGGACCGGAAACAGCTGGCGGACTGCGGAGCGGTAATGGTCGCAGAGACTGCCGGTGAAATCGCCGATCTGCTCTGCAGGGCGGGGAAGGATGTAGAGGGATGAGGACAAAGAAGAAATGGATATCCTATGTGGTAATCGGTCTGGTGGCAGCCATATTGCTTACAGCCGTCGGGCTGGCAGTCTATTATATTGTTATTGGAAAGAAAACTCTGGAACAGGTTACAACACCTGAAGAGCCGAAGGTAGTTTTCTCCGTGTATGTTCTTACAGAAGACAGCGCTGAGAGCATCCAGGACACCCAGGGGTATCCTTACGGAATTAGCAGCAGCGACGCCCAGCTGGAGGCAATGGAGGAGACACTCTCCCAGCTTGAGGAGACGCTGGGAGAAGTACCGGCTCTTACCACATACGAGAATCTTTTCACCCTTGTGGATGGCCTGCAGGCGCAGGAAAGCCGTGCAATTATTTTGAATGAGGCCTATGTGCAGAGTATTGCAGAGGCAGACGGGTATGCATGGGTGGCAGATGGGATTCGCAGAATCGAATCCTTTGTCCTGCAGGATGTGGAGGAGAGTAACACAGCGGAGGAAATGGAGGTCCCCGAGAATATTCCCGAGTCATTCGTATTGTATATCAGCGGAATCGATACGTTCGGAGGGCTTGCGGTGCGCTCCCGGAGCGATGTAAACATCTTAATGACGGTGAATACCCAGTCGAAGGAGATCCTTATGCTTGCCACGCCGCGAGATTACTATGTGGAGTTTTCGAGGACGGAGGGGTCAAAAGATAAGCTGGCTCACGCGGGCATTTTTGGAGTGGAAGCTTCCATAGATGCGCTGGAGCGATTGTATGAGATAGACATCGACTATTACCTCCGGCTGAATTTTACCGGCTTTGTGGATATTATCGATGCCCTGGGCGGCGTGGAAGTGTATTCGGAGCACGATTTCACCGTCAAAAACATCCGGGACTATCAAAAAGGATATAATCAGCTGACCGGATTGGAGGCGCTTGCGTTTGCCAGAGAACGTCTCAGTTTTCCCACCGGGGACTATCAGCGGGTAAAAAATCAGATGGAGGTCATTAAAGCGGTCATTACGAAATGTACTTCTCCGGCGATTTTGAAAAATTACCGTTCTGTGATGAACGCAATTGGGGAAAGCTTTGAGACAAACATGCCGGAGGACCAAATCCTTTCACTGATAAGGATGCAGCTTTTTGATAACAAGGATTGGAGCTTTTCTACGTTTACAGTAGATGGCACCAGCGCTTTTCGGCCGACTTATACTGCGCCGGGAATGAATCTGTATGTGATTCTTCCCAGCACAGATGCCGTGCGTCAGGCGAGGGAGATGATGGAAAAAATCCGGCAGCCTGCCAGTGCATAATAATGTGCTGAAAACCGACCGCATCTGCGGTCGGTTTTATTAGTGGACAGGAAAAAACAAAAATCACACAAAGGTGTGATTTACATAGTGCTTCTCAGAAAATATAATTTTCCGTATTCGGAAATATCGATGCCATCTTTTCTGTTGTCGGAAACAATGCTGTACGCTTCTGGATTCGTATCAATGGCCAGGTTTCCTGGGGCTTTAATAAACTCCTTTTTCCCTACCCCAAGAAGCATAAGGATGATCCAAAGGGCCACTGCGGCGAACATCAGTGCTGCCGTTACAATTGCTATGCTTTTGGTTTTGACTTTTTCCATGAGATTCCTCCGGTTGGATGTATTACAATTTTATTTTATCGAGCGGCTATGCGAATAAAAAGAGGAATGAAGTGAAATGCAATTGAAATATAGGTAAAGTAGGAAGAGAGTGGCTGTAACAACCCCTCCGTCAGCTTCGCTGACACCTCCCCTTA
>JAGZAC010000192.1 GCA_018370615.1 Clostridiales bacterium | reverse complement strand
TATCCGGGATGTGCGTCTATTTTACAACACCATTGACCGGGCGATTGAGACAGTGCGCACCAGTGGGATCCCTGTGGAAACCTGCCGCCGGGAAACGGGAACAGATACGGAGATTGTCATCCGGATTCCCAAATCCTGAAATTTTACGTGGATTTTGCAAAAAAATATTGACACTGGGGTCCGATGCGTCTATAATGGAAATAGGAAATCCACCAGAAAAAGGAAAATAAGATAATGAAAAACGGTATTTCTTTTGCATACAGCTATTTTTACTTTTACTTTCCGGTAAAAGAATTTTGTGCTGCATGAATAGCCGTTTTATCGAAAACAACGAATTTCACGCAGCCCCCGCTGCGTGATTTTTTTGTGTGCGGTTGGATTCGCCTCCCTGTAAGAGGGCCTCATCTGGAAATAGCCTCCCCTGCGTGGGAGTTGTGTAGAGCAACCCCTGAGGTGGTGGCGCAACATCTTTATTAAAGCCTCCCCTGTGTAAGGGGAGGTGTCACGGTGAAACCGTGGCGGAGGGGTTGTAAAAGAAAGACAATCCCTCAGTCTGCTGACGCAGACAGCTCCCTTTACACAAGGGAGCCTGCACAAATTAAGCCTCCCCTTCGCAAGGAAGGGGAGGTGGCGCAACGTAGTTGCGACGGAGGGGTTGTTTTTTGAACTTCCCAGGAGGACAACCCCTCCGTCAGCTTCGCTGACAGCTCCCCTTACACAGGGGAGCCTATAAAGGAAAGTGCTCCGCAGGATGCCCCCTTACACAGGGGAGCCTTAAAGATAAAAAATTGTATCGACATACCCCCGGAGATGCTGTGCATCTCCCCACAAAGGAGCCCATACCAAATAAGCCCCCTGTGGCGCAGCTCCGCAGGAGATGCCGGGGTGGTGGCGGCAAAGTTTTATATCTAAGCCTCCCCTTCCTTGCGAAGGGGAGGTGGCGCAACGTAGTTGCGACGGAGGGGTTGTAAAAGAAAGACAATCCTCCCGTCGACTGCGTCGACACCCTCCTTTGCACAAGGAGGGCTTAGTAAGCCTCCCCCTGTGGTGCGGCTCTGCAAGAGACGCCCACACGGGAAGCCTATAAAATGTGTTTTATTAAACTTACAAGACATGTAGACATTACCCACCATACAGAAAGAAGGAACAAACCATGATAGCAGTTTTGCGGCAGGACGCCACACAGGAACAAATCGAAAGTCTTTGCGATTGGTTTCGGGAAAAAGGACTAAACGTCCACATCTCCCGGGGAGAATATCAAACCATCATCGGCCTCATCGGCGACACCAGCCGTATCGATACAGACCTTCTATGCGGACTGAGCATTGTGGAATCCGCCACTCGGGTATCGGAACCCTATAAAAGCGCAAACCGGAAGTTCCATCCGGAGGATACCGTGGTACAGGTGTCCGATACCGTCCGCATCGGCGGAGGACACTTCGCCCTCATCGCAGGGCCCTGCTCTGTAGAAAACGAGGAGCAAATTATCACCGTTGCCCGGGCAGTCCAGCAGGGCGGGGCAAAAATTCTCCGGGGCGGCGCATTCAAGCCCCGAACCTCCCCTTACGATTTTCAAGGCCTTGGAGAAGCAGGTATCCGAATGCTGGTGGAGGCTGGGCGTGTCACCGGCATGCCCATCATCACGGAAATCATGAGCGCCTCCCAGTTGGATTTGTTTGCAGATGTGGACATCATTCAAGTGGGCGCACGAAACATGCAGAACTTCGATCTACTAAAGGAGCTGGGCCGGTGCGGCAAGCCGATTCTCATCAAGCGGGGACTGGCAAATACGATTAAAGAACTGCTGATGAGCGCAGAATACGTAATGTCGGGAGGCTGCCAGGATGTGATCCTGTGCGAGCGTGGCATCCGCACCTTTGAAACCTACACCAGAAATACGCTGGATCTCTCCTGCGTGGCAGTGCTCCGGGAGCGTACGCACCTTCCCGTTGTAGTAGATCCCAGCCATGCCACCGGCGCGTCCCGTCTGGTTCCTCCCATGGCAAGAGCTGCAGCAGCGGCCGGCGCCGACGGCATTATGATTGAGGTACACAACGACCCCTCCGCCGCGCTGTGCGACGGGGCACAGGCGTTGACGCCGGACCAGTTTGCCGCTGTGGCGGTAGACGTGCAGGCGGTGCGCAGGGCGCTGAAAATGGAAAAAGACGAGGACAAATAATATGGTAGTAGGCATCGCGGGCCTGGGCCTTATCGGCGGGTCCCTGGCAAAGGCATACAAGGCGTCCGGGAAAGACGTCACCGTCCTGGGATTTGACCGGGACGCCTCCATCACCCATATCGCCCAAATTGACGGAGCGCTGGACGGGGAGCTCACCCAGGAGCGGATCGGGGAATGCGACCTGATTCTCATCGCCCTATACACTGGGGCAGCAATAGAATATATGGAAAAAATTGCGCCCTACGTCCGGCAGGACACAGTGGTGGTGGACTGCTGTGGCACCAAACGAACTGTCTGTAAGGAGGGCTTTGCCATCTCAGAAAAGTACGGCTTTATTTATGCCGGGGGCCATCCCATGGCGGGAAGTCAGTATTCCGGATTCAAGTACAGCCGAGCAAATCTTTTCCGGGGGGCTTCTATGATTATCGTCCCCTCCCGCTTTGACGACATCCATCTCACCTCCCACATCAAGGAGCTGCTGAAGCCGGTAGGATTCGGCCGAATCACCATTTCCACCGCCGAACAGCACGATCAGATGATTGCCTTCACCTCCCAAATGCCCCACATTATATCCAACGCCTTTATCAAAAGTCCCACGGCCCGGACCCACAAGGGCTTTTCCGCAGGGAGCTACAAGGACCTTACCCGGGTGGCATGGCTCAACGAGGATATGTGGACGGAGCTGTTTTTTGAAAACGAGGACTTTCTGCTTCAGGAAATGGACGATTTGATTCATTCGCTGCAGCAGTACCGGGACGCCCTGACAAAGGGAGACCGGGACACCATGCGAAAACTGCTGGCGGAGGGCCGCCGGTGCAAGGAGGAAATTGACGGATAATGGAGACGGTACAAGTACACGCATCAAAAAGTTACGACGTTTGCGTCGGGAAAAATATACTGAGGGAAACGGGAGCGCGCATCCGCTCTCTTCTGGGGACGGATATACGGGTCGCTGTTGTGACGGACGACACCGTAGACGCCCTCCACGGAGCAGCACTGGAGCAGGCGCTGGAGGGCATCCAGCATATTAAATTTGTGTTTCCCGCAGGGGAAGCCTCCAAAACTATCTCCACCTACAGCGCTCTGCTGGAATTTTTGGCGGAGCACAGACTCACCCGCACGGACGCCATCGTCGCCTTCGGCGGAGGAGTGGTAGGAGACCTTGCAGGCTTTGCCGCCGCAACTTACTTGCGGGGCATCCCTTTCATTCAGCTTCCCACTACACTTCTCGCCGCGGTGGATTCCTCCGTAGGGGGAAAAACCGCCGTGGACCTTGCCGCAGGGAAAAATCTGTGCGGGGCTTTCTGGCAGCCGGAGCTGGTGCTGTGTGATTACGCACTTTTGGACACATTGCCCGATGAAATTTTTTCTGATGGCATGGCGGAAGTAATCAAATACGGCGTTATCCGGGACGCCACCCTATTCCGGCGGCTCCACCAACCCGTGCGGACGAATCCGGAGGATGTGATCGCCGCATGTGTGTCAATCAAGCGAGACATCGTGGAGGCAGACGAACGGGACAAGGGCATACGTGCTCTGCTGAATTTCGGCCATACGGCGGCCCATGGAATTGAGCTGTGCTCTAATTATCAAATTTCTCACGGAAGAGCCGTTGCCCAGGGTTTGGTAATCGCCAGCCGCGGCGCCCACAAGCTGGGCCTGTGTGATGGAGACATTGCAGAGCGCCTTTGCGATCTGCTCGCTCTCTATGATTTGCCCACCCAGTGCGGCTTTTCGCCAGCCCAGCTGGCCCAGGCGGCTCTGTCCGACAAAAAAAGAGCCGGCGACAGCATTACACTGATTGTGCCGGAGGAAATCGGCCGGTGTGTTCCCTATAAGATTCCCATCTCCCATCTGGAGGATTTCTTCTGGGCGGGAATGAAATAAGAATAAAAGCCTCCCCACATGGGAGCCATCTAAGCCAAGCCTTCCCTGTGAAGGACTTGCTGCGCAAGTCCCGGGGTGAGTGCCATGGCGAAGCCGTGGCGGTAGGGTTGTGAAAGAGAAACAATCCCCCACCCGCTAACGCGGGAGCCCCCTTTACACAAGGGGGCCTACCAAACTCAAGCCTCCCCTGTGTAAGGGGAGGT
>JAGZAC010000191.1 GCA_018370615.1 Clostridiales bacterium | reverse complement strand
ATGGTCGCCTCCCTGCAAAGTCAGTTTCAGGTTAACACTGAGAATGTTCTGCTTGTTCCTTCCCAACATCCATTCTTTACCGATTAGTCCGTTGATAACATAGCGGCGGTTGAACTTCGTGTTGTACCATTTGCCGTCTCCGCCACGATAGCGGGAGTCGAATAAGGAGCCGGTGATCATGTAATAAAGTCCTTTCTCAAGGAAGCGTTCGAGGGTGATGTCGATGCCGACGTTGCGTCCCCGACCTTTGTTGACCAGAGCGTTGTCTACATAAAAGTCGGAACGGTTGAGCACGGAGTAAGAGCTGTCCGCCATGACAGGGATGTCGTGCAGGAACTGGATGTAAGGTTCGATCTTGAGGTTCATGTTGTCGGATATCTTGTAGCTGAAAGAGAGCATGATGTGCTGCGCTTTGGTGAAGTCGAGATTTTTGTTAACTGACTTGCTACCCGTGCCTTTTGTTTTCACGAAGTAAACGTCCATATTTTCCATCCGGCTGTATAACCCGTATGCCAGTGCCAGGGTGGTCTTGCGAGTAGCCTGCCATTTCAGTCCGGCACGTGGTTCAACAGACCATCTGTTGTTGAGCGTTAAGAACTGTCAGTAAATGCCGGCATTGAGTGTCAGCCGGTCACTCAATCCTATGGAAGAGCTGTTATAGGCGGATATCAGGCTGGTGTTACCATCCCCCAGGGATACGGTTTCGAGCGGATGGGCTTCGAGGGGAGCAATGGCAAAATTCATGTTGTATAATTTGGCGTTGTAGGTGAAGCCCGTCTTGTTGGTAAAGCGATTGCTGAATTTACGATTGTAGACGGATGTGAGTATCAGGTTGGTATGCTTCGACTCAAGCTTTATATAGGGAGTCGATTCCAAGGCATCGTTGAACATGAATGTGTCTCCGTCGCGTTGCGAGTAGGTGGCGGCAACGGTTGTCTTCAACGATGCGTCGTTGCTGAAGAAGTAGCGGTGGGTGATACCACCGGCTGCCATATACTGCTTGTCATGCGATTCGTTGCGGTCGATGAAATATTCCCATATGGCGGGATCGCGCTCCATTTCGCTGGCGTACTTATCAATCAGGCTGGTTCCCCATATGGAAAAAATTCCCGCTTTCCGTGTCGGGAAGTTTAGCTTGAAGTTAAGGTCCTGATAATTCATCTTTCCCCCATCGAGGTTGAGCAGTCCGGTGGTAGAATACCGGTAGTTGAAGATATAAGACGCTCTATGCTTTTTACTCAAGGGACCTTCGGAAGCGACATCGATTCCCATGATACCTACCTGAAAGGTGTTTTCGTTCTTTTGATTGTTGCCGTTGCGCAGCTTCATGTCGAACACGCCGGATACCGCATTTCCGTATTCCGCAGGAAAAGCTCCGGTGAAGAAATCGGAATTGCCGAGCACTTGTGAGCTAAGGGAAGAAAGGATACCTCCACCCAAGCTGGCAATGTCGGCATAGTGATTGGGATTGGGGATTTCTACGTCTTCCAGTCTCCATTGCAGCAACTGGGGAGCATTACCATGAATGGAAATTCCATTCGAAGTAACACTGGGAGCTACTCCGGCAAAAGCGGAAACCAGGCGGGCGGGGTCGTCGAAGCCGCCCGCATACCGGCTTGCTTCTTCCACACTGAGCATGTGTGCGCCGGTGGTGGCCATCTTATTCATTGCTTCTTCTTTATTAGTACGGGCACGGACAACTACTTCATTTAGTTCGTTCACACTCTCTTTCAGAGGAATTTCCAGATAGACTTCTTTGGCGGAAGTAACTAGTATTTCTCTAACAATGCCGGGGTCATAGCCCAGATAGGCTGCTTCTACGGTATGCCGCCCGACAGGCACCTGCTGAATGGTGAAACGTCCGAGACTGTCTGTTATAGTCCCCATTCCTTCTTTGGCTGACAATCTCACTGTAGCATACGGTAAAGGGTATTTGGAATCTCCGTCGATTACAATTCCGCGAATCGTCTGGACCGGACGTCCTTCACGCTCCGATCCTTGTCCGAAAGCTGCTACGGATACCAATAAAGCAATTACTAACAGTATCCATCCTCCATAACGATACATTTTCCGTGTGAGTTCTTCACTCAACACTCTTTCCAAAGTTTTAAGCACTATGCCGCATTTATCTACTGATACGCCCGAACGGGTTGCTATTATCTCCAACAACCTAATTTTATTCATCTTCATGACTTATTGTGTTTTTTATTTCGACGCGAAGATAGGAGATATAGTATCGCTCTTTTTTTTAATGAGACGAACCGCCGTCTTTTGTAGACAAGATACAGGATTGGCAAGACATTTTAATTTTCTTTATCCTTAAATCCGCAGCTATTTTAGACTTATTCTAAATCACTTGTATCTTTCTCGATTGTTAGTAAGAATACTCCTATAGATATATTCGCCTTCAAAAAGGTTATTTTCCCGTTCTTGCGCTTTTGTCTCTGAACAGCAGGCTGGTAATGCTCTTCTCCCATTCGTTCATAAAGCGACTGACATTTGGCGGCACGAATATAGAATGTATTGCTGCAATTTTTACTTCTTACTCTGTCGTTGGCTTTTCGGAGAACGCCGTTTGTTGTGTGAGTTTGCGGGGGAAAAGGTACGGGATATGAGGGGAAAAAGAGAAATGGATTTTCCGAATGGTCGGTTTCACTTTCCGAATGGTATGAGAGGGAGACCGATGTGCATTCTTGCGAGCCGGTGAAAAGAGGGGCTCCAGGCGGCGACAAGTTGATACCGAGACGGTGGCAAGAGAAAACGGTTTCGGTAAAGCAATTCTGCCGGAGGATAAACTATTGGGGCGGCAATCCGCTATTCTGGTCCGAAGAATAAAACGGAAACAGACAGATGGATGTAACATTTGAAGGTAATTCGACTAAGGGTAAAAATGAATGGCTGACGCCGCCGGAACTGCTGAAAAAGCTGGGAGATTTTGATTTGGACCCTTGTTCGCCGGTGAACCGGCCATGGGCGACGGCTGCCTGTCACTATACGATAGAGGATGACGGGTTGAGGCAACCGTGGTTCGGGCGGGTGTTTTGCAATCCGCCCTACGATACGGCTTTGATTGTACAGTTTATAGAACGCTGTGTGAAGCATAAAGATGTTATCGCACTCACATTTGCCCGGACGGAAACGAAGCTGTTCCAGGAATTGATATTCAAAAAGGCACATTCGATTTTGTTTATCAAAGGGAGGTTGTCTTTTCACCATGTCAGCGGGGAACGTGGCGGTACTGCCGGGGCGCCCTCCTGCCTGATTGCATTTGATGAAAGGAACGGTGAGATTTTGAAAAACTGCGGTATTTTCGGGAAATTTCTTTTGCTCTAAACCTTTTTGACTGCAAGGCGGTATTCTGCGGATGAACATTAATTTAAAAAGTGATGGAAGAAAAAACAACGAAAGAGAGCGCGAGAAAAAAGGCAGAGCTGCTGCTGCATCATCTGAAGCCGGCAGCGTCCGCTTTTGCGCTGGGTATCGGCGCGTCTTTGGCGGCAACGCTTTTGCGGACGCTGTTTACGCAGATTATCCGCTTTACCGTTGACCACGCGCTCATGGGGGACAGAGCCGGTCTGCCCGGCTTTCTGCTGGATACGACCGCGGGGCAGCTGCTCGTCTGGTGTGCGGCGGCCGCCGCCGTGGTCGCGCTGCTGGAATTTGCCGCCGGATTTGTGCAGGATTCCAACCTGCCCAAGGGTTCCGAGCGATTTGTCAAATCCCTGCGCGATGCACTGTATGGGCATATCCAGAGGCTGCCGTACAGCTGGCATGTGCAGAATGCGACAGGCGATATCATTCAGCGATGCACCTCCGACGTAGAGGTCGTGCGCACGTTTATCGCCGAGCAGATGGTTGAGTTGCTCAGCACGACGTTCCTGATTCTCGTGTACATGGTTGCCATGTTCACGATGAATGTGAAGATATCCCTGTTTGCGTTTGCGTTCATTCCGGTCATCGTCGGGTATTCGCTGGTGTTTTATAGCCGAATCTCGAAGGGATACGCGAAGGCGGACGAAGCGGAGGGCGTGCTTTCCAGCACGGTTCAGGAGAACATCACCGGCGTGCGCGTCGTCCGCGCATTCGGACGTGAGCGCGACGAGCTGAAAAAGTTCCGCGAAAAGAACAATACCTATACCAATATTTGGATGCGCCTGTGCGATATGCTGACGGTGTTCTGGACGCTGGGCGATATCATAAGCATGATTCAGGTGTTCGGCGTCATTGCGATGGGCGTGCATATGTGCGTTTCGGGCGAAATCACGCTGG
>JAGZAC010000190.1 GCA_018370615.1 Clostridiales bacterium | reverse complement strand
ACCATGGGACTTATATCACTGGTCACTCCTGCGCTTCCGTACATTTTATCCTTTGCTTCCGGCGCTATGATGTATGTGGTGGTGGAGGAATTGATTCCCCAGTCCCAGGCAGATGAGCATTCCAATATGGGGACGGTGGGGGCGACCCTTGGATTTGTACTGATGATGGTTTTGGATGTTGCATTGGGTTAAATATAGGAGGAAGCGAATGAAAAAAGTGAAAATTACTGTACTGAAAACAACTTTAGATGAAGAATTGGCAAAGGAATACGGTGCCGCCGGGCTGACAGCGTGTCCAATGCTGGAGGAGGGTCAGGTGTTTTATGCAGATTATGCCAGGCCGGATGGATTTTGCGACGAAGCATGGAAGGCAATTTATCAGTATGTGTTTGCGCTGGCGCACGGCGCAGGAACAGATGTTTTTTACTATGGTGACTGGATCCGAAAGCCGGGGGTGGCAATCTGCAGCTGCAACGATGGCTTGCGGCCGGTGATCTTCAAGCTGGAGGCTACAGAGGAGGAGTCGGAAATTTCATATACACCTGTTCGGTAAAAAGAAAAGCCATGGGATCCATGGCTTTTATATTTCCTGTGGTGTATCGATTTTCTTTTTCTGAAAGCGGCGTTTTATCCACCGATATGTATAAACCCAATTGCAGCTGTTGCACGCTGTCTTATAAGACATACCGGTGGCAAGATAGCAGATGGGCTTTATGGTTGCTACGGTTTTCAAAACAAGGGTACATATGACCAGGTTGAGCAGTGTCACCAAAGTGACTTCTAATTTGGTCTGGGGTGAGATACCCACTGCGTAAAACATGCTGAGAAGAATGTTGTGCATCATATAAATGGAAAGTGACAGGGACACAAGTGTGGTAACAACAGGCTGCAGCCACCGGATCTCTTTGTTGCAGTTTTGTTTGAACAGCAGGAAGATGCAGGAAGCCAGAAGAATCTCAAAGCCGGCATTTTGATTTTGAAAATCCTGCATATATGTTCCGGCAGCGGCTGTCCGAAAGTAGGTGCCTGCTGTAATGATAGCCAGCGTCAGGATAGCGCCTACTATCAAAATCCAGTTGGGGATCTTACGTTTGCAGCTGCCTAGATAAAATCCCAGGATAAATGTACACAAATGTCCACCGAAAAATTCCAGCTTGGTGATAAAATCGATATTTAACAGATCTGCAAAGGGCTGGGGCAGGATGGTTCGCAAAATTGTTCTTACGGAAACCAGAGCGATCAATACAAGTATGTATATATGCCCTATTTTCTCCAGGGAGTGGATGGCTCCATACAGAAATGGAGAAATCAGGTACAGGGCAATGATCGTATACATATACCAGAAATGGATCATTACGGGAGTATTCAAGGCGGAGACCAGTCCGTTTACCATAGAGGAGACAGACAGAGTTCCTCCAGAAAATGTCAGCCACAGCAGTGCAACAACGGTCCATCCAATGAGAGGAATGACGAGTCGTGGGATTCTTCTTTTGAGAAGAACGGAAATATCGCCGGTTTTGGGATCGGATAAGAGCAAATATCCGGACATCATAAAGAACAAAGGTACTGCGGTAAAGGCAAAGCTGGTACAGACGTTCATCATCTGCCACTGTATATTTACCGCACCGCGCAGGGGAAGCGCAGCCACATGCATGTAAATTACACTGATGGCTGCGATAATTCTAAGATAGTCAAAATAGTATATATGTTCTCGTTTCTGCAGCATTGACAGCACCTCACTTTTAGTCAGATCAGAAAACTTAAGAATCCTACAAATCCATAGCTTGCCAGCGTCATAATAATAGCGGCGCACACAACACCCAGGAAAATTGAGGGAAGAGCATTTTTTATGCGCATGTCTAGTATGGCGGCAACCAGTGCGCCAGTCCATGCACCGGTTCCTGGAAGCGGGATTGCTACGAAAATGGTAAGACCGAAGGTAGCATAACGGGTAATTTTTTTTGAGATTTTATGGGCTTTATTCTCAACCCACCGTGCAATTTTGGAAAACAGCGGGATTTTTGTATTGGCCATCCAGTGGAGAATCCGTCGGATAAAGATCAAAATAAACGGAACGGGAATCATATTGCCGATAATGCTCACAATTAGGTTCAGCCACCAGGGAAGGCCCAGCCCCGCTCCCAGAATAATGGAGCCGCGCAGTTCAATGATGGGGAGCATGGAGCAAAAAAAGACATATAGTACATCGGTCAGAGGAGCGATCATATACAGTGGTTCCTTATAATACAAATTTACTTTATTCTACATGATTTGCCGGGAAAAAGCAAGACTATTTGGAAATTTACAGAAAAAAAGCAGGCCCTGCCTTGCGGGCCTGCTTTTCCTTTTTATGTTCTATATAATTCAAACTGCCCATTGAGTAATATCATAAAGACCAAAATACTAGAGAGAATTAACACAGCGGCAATAATGGCAATCATAATCGTTGTTTTATGGCCTTTTGCATGGGTTTCATGGGAGGGCATAAGTACAAGTCCGGTCGCACGCAATGCCCTTGTAACAGGCTTGTAAAGCAGTAATACAAGAGAAGCGTTGAAAAAGGCTTTCGTAAGATTGAAGGGAAGAAGCAATGTGGGAATCATTGCCCGAACATCGCTCACGGAAACGCCCATATAATATGGGGTAATCAGCAAATTGGCTGCCATCATACAAGCAGTCATCGCGACAACAGCACTGCCCAGTCCCAGGATTGCGCCGGAAAGCTTTCTTCTGTATTTATAAATTAAGGATGCAGTGACAGAAAACGCCGCGCTGGAAATAAAGTTCATGATGCAGCCATAATATCCCGTATCACTTACGGTAATCAATTCCAATACGGCCACGACGGCGGATATAACAAGCGCGCTGAGGGGACCAAAAAACATAGCGCCGGTGGCGGTAACAGCGTCCTTTGCATCAAAGGTGAGAAAAGACACCTTGATACGAAAAACAAACATACATATGTAGGAAAGCGCACAGAACATGGCAACAGCCGTGAGTCGGCGCAGCTTTTCGGAAGTTGTATTCAATGTGGTATTCATAATAAAAAATCCTTTCCGATAAAATTAGGAAAGGGGAAGTGTGGGGCTGTGCTGTATTAAAACGCCCTGTGCAGCGCACAGGGGAAGCAAAACCGCCGCAATCTTTTCTCATCCAGACTGTAACTGTCGGTACAGGAATTACACCTGTTCGGCATGTAACCAAAATGTACATGTTCGCGGACTCTGCAGTTTTGCATCACCGCCGGTAAGGATTTTCACCATTCCCCAAAGATTTGTAATATTTAGTTGTGGATATCTCAACCCGGACAGGAGTGCCCGGGTTGAGAATAAAGACCAGTGAAATTACTCGAGAATTTCGGAAACAACGCCGGAACCAACGGTTCTGCCGCCTTCACGAATAGCAAAACGAAGACCCTTCTCAATAGCGATAGGGGTAATCAGTTCTACAGTCATGTCAACGTGGTCGCCGGGGCGGCACATGTCAACGTCAGAGGGAAGGCTGATGGTACCGGTAACGTCAGTAGTTCTGAAATAGAATTGCGGTCTGTAGCCGGCGAAAAAGGGCTTCTGACGGCCGCCTTCCTTTTCGGTCAAGACGTATACCTGACCTACGAACTTGGTATGCGGATGGATAGAGCCGGGCTTGCAAAGCACCTGGCCACGCTCGATCTCATTTTTTGCAATACCACGAAGCAGTGCGCCGATATTGTCGCCTGCCTCTGCCTGGTCCAGAAGCTTGTGGAACATTTCCACACCGGTGATAACAGTGGACTTTCTCTCTTCGGTCAGACCGATGATTTCAACAGTATCAGATACCTTAACAGTACCGCGTTCAACTCTACCGGTAGCAACAGTACCACGACCGGAAATGGAGAACACGTCCTCTACAGGCATCAGGAAGTCCTGATCGGACTTTCTTTCAGGAGTAGGAATGAACTCGTCAACAGCCTTCATCAGTTCCAAAATAGGAGCGTAAGCGGGGTCGTTGATGTCGTTGGGTGCTTCCAGAGCGGCACGAGCGGAACCTCTGATGATGGGAGTGTCGTCACCGGGGAAGTCGTACTCGTTCAGCAGCTCACGAACTTCCATTTCTACCAGCTCCAGTAGTTCTTCGTCGTCTACCAGGTCAGTCTTGTTCAGGAATACAACGATTGCAGGAACGCCAACCTGACGAGCCAACAGAATGTGCTCACGGGTCTGCTGCATAGGACCGTCAGATGCGGCAACCACCAGGATAGCGCCGTCCATCTGTGCAGCACCGGTAATCATGTTCTTTACATAGTCGGCGTGGCCAGGGCAGTCAACGTGTGCGTAGTGACGA
>JAGZAC010000189.1 GCA_018370615.1 Clostridiales bacterium | reverse complement strand
TCACCGGCGCGATCATGACAATGCCCGGTCTGCCTGGGGAACCTGCCGCCTGCAAGATAGATGTAGACTCGGCGGGAAATGTTACAGGACTGTTCTGATGCGGGAATATATAAAAACACACTCTCCGGAGGAAACGGAAGCGGCAGGCGCCTATCTGGCAAGGACGCTATCTACGCAGCGCTTTGGTACGCTGTGGTTTGTCTGCCTATACGGAGACCTTGGAGCGGGGAAGACTGCTTTTGTCCGGGGATTTGCATCCGTGCTCTCTCCCGGCAGCCGGGTGAAAAGCCCTACCTATACGATTGTCCACGAGTACCGCGGAGGGGCTGTGCCCCTGTTTCATTTTGATTTATATCGTCTGGGGGAATCGGAGGATGGCCTGGAGGAGATCGGTTTTGACGAGTATGTGTCCGGCGGCCACTGTATTGTAGAGTGGAGCGAGTATCTCTCCCAGCGTCCACAGAATGTGATAACTGTCACCATTCGGAAAACTAGTGAGAGTGACAGACAGATTGAAATGGAGTACTGAAAATGCTGACACTTGGACTGGATACTACTGCGGGGACTGCTTCTGCCGCCATTCTGTCGGATAACAGAGTGCTCTGCGAATATACAATGAATTCCGGAAATACACACAGCACGATGCTGCTTCCCATGATCGAAAATATGCTGGCGCTTCTCGGGAAAAAAACATCTGATATTGACCTGTACGCTTGTGCGGTGGGACCGGGGTCTTTCACTGGCGTACGGATTGGTACGGCTACGGTAAAGGGACTGGCGTATCCCTATGACACCCCTTGCGTTCCGGTGTCCGCTCTGGAGGCCTTAGCGTATAATCTGATAGGATATCCGGGGATATTATGTCCCGTGATGAACGCACGGCGGCAGCAGGTATATACGGGGCTGTTTTCATCAGACGGGGTACGGCTGCAGCGCCTCCATGAGGACTGTGCTATGGCTGTGGAAGATCTGGCATCTCTGCTGCAGGAGATGGACGGGCCTGTGTATTTTACAGGGGATGGATATGAGCTGACGGCACACCTTACGGACCGGATAACGCCGGAGCGGCTGCGGTACCAGAGCGGAGCATCTGTGGCATTGTGCGGATATCAGATTTACACAAATGCCGAAGATAAGACAATCTATACGGCAGAGGCGCTTTTGCCCACTTATTTGCGAAAGCCTCAGGCCCAGCGGGAGCGGGAAGTGCGTCTGCAAAGTGAGAAGAAAGAGAATGAGAGGAACATAATATGAAAAAAATAGCGATTGCCTGTGATCACGGCGGATATCTGCTGAAGCTTGCCGTGCTGCGGCACTTGGAAGAAAAGGGGTATACGTATAAAGATTTTGGATGCGACGGCACGGACAGTGTGGACTATCCGGACTACGGTGTGCCAGCATGTGAGGCAGTTGTGGCGGGAGAGTGCGAATGTGCTATTTTGATTTGCGGCACCGGAATCGGCATGAGCATGTGCGCGAACAAGGTGCGCGGAATCCGCGCCGCCTGCTGCTCTGACACCTTTAGTGCCCGGATGACCCGGCTGCACAATGATGCAAATGTGCTTTGCTTCGGCGCCCGGGTGGTAGGCGAGGGCCTGGCGCTGGACATGGTGGATTTGTTTTTGCAGACGGAGTTCTTGGGCGGATATCACTGCGGACGCATCGACAAAGTGATGAAAATTGAAAATAAATAATAATGATGCCTTTCAGAAAAGCTGTGCCGGCCGGCACAGCTTTTCTTTTGGATATCTATTAAATCTCTGATACAACAGGTGTTATTTTTCTCTCTTTTCCGCATATACTTTTACAGGTGTTTCTTTTTCTGTGCGGAAAAACTTACAGGCATACATAGTAGAGAGGCAGGGTGGTACATATGTGGGAGATCAAAAGCGGAAGGACAGAAGAGATGGGCAGTCGTCTGCCGGATACAGGCAAGAATGTTCCAGAGAAAGCAGACCACAAAAGAAGTCGTGCGGCGGACATTACTGCGATTGTATGCGCAGTACTTTGTGCCGCCACCCTTTGCCTGTTCGGCGCACGAGGGGATACCACTTCCAAGGATGCGGTATATCAGGCGGTCGGCAGTGGGGCTCTTGGTGCAATTACATATACGCCGCCGTCACAGCCCCAGGAGTGGAGCTTTTGGGATTATTTTGCGGATATTATGGCCGGCGTGTTTGGATATACGGACTAAGTATGGCAGGAATTTTATTTTTTACCGCTGCTCTTGTTATGTGTCCGGCGCCTGGGCTGTTACTGCTGGCAGTTTTACTGCATGAAGGCGGTCATCTGCTGTGTGCGTTGTTCTTCGGCTGGCAGCTGCCGTCAGTTCGTCTCGGCCCTGCTGGCATTGCCCTGCGTTATACGGGAATTCATCCATCATGGCAGGAAATCCTTGTGTGCCTGGCGGGACCGCTGGCAAATTTTGCCGCTGCGGCATTTTGCTGCTGGAGCATGCATTTTGCATTTGGAGAGGGCAGGGTCCTTTTGTGCCGGACCTTGCTTTTCTACTGTATGGGCCTTGGCACAGTCAATCTATTGCCAATTCAGGGGTTGGACGGGGGCGGAATTCTTGACGGCTTGTGTACACAGCTATTTTTACCGGATCGGGCATATCGGATTTGCCGGGCGGGCTCCGTTTTGTCCGTTCTGCTTCTGTGGGCAGTAAATCTGTATATTCAAATGAAAATCGGGTTCAATTTGTCGCTTTTTGCCGTTTCATTGTATTTGACTGTCACCGTTTTGCCCGGCCGCGCATAAAATTTACCATAGCAGTACACTGCACAAACTACGAAAGGGGAGAAAACGATATATGAATGATCAAAGCGGCACCGGATTTCTGCAGGTAAAAGTGGTTTCGGGCAACGGGGCCTTTGGAATCGAAGATGCGCTGGTGCAGATTTTCGCGGTCGATGATGAAGGTCAGGATACGGGTATCATTTATTCTTTGCGTACAGATCAATCTGGTCTTGCACCGAAGGTTGCCCTGCCTGCGCCGCCGAAGGCGAACTCTCTGACACCACAGGAGGACGGCGCCCCTTCTGCATCCTATCATGTGAAGGTGTCGAAGGATAATTACAACAGTGTGGAAATCACTGACGTTCCGGTTTTTGATGGGGTTACATCGTTGCAACGAGTCAATCTTTTACCTGAAAACGAGTTTGCGGACCTGTCTCCTGGCTATCCGAGAGAATTTACACAAATTTATGATGTGCCACCATCGGAGTTATCATTATGACTACGCCAATTTTACCATTCATCCCAAATGAGATTACAGTGCATTTGGGAGCACCGGACGCAGATGCACCTAATGTGACGATCCCCTTTACGGATTATATAAAAAATGTTGCTTCCAGTGAGCTTTACCCTACCTGGCCGGAAAATGCTTTGCGTGCCAATATCATTGCGCAGGTTACCTTTGCACTAAACCGTATTTTTACTGGATATTACCGTTCCAGAGGATATGATTTCGATATTACAAACTCGACTTCTATAGATCAGGCATTTGTAGAAGGCAGGGATATTTTTGAAAATATCAGTAATCTGGTGGATCAACTGTTTAATGTATATATTAAGCGGGACGGAAGTGTAGAACCGATTTATGCATTGTATTGTGACGGTATCCAGGTGCAATGTGAAGGAATGAGTCAGTGGGGCTCTGTGGACCTTGCCGAACAGGGGTATACGCCTTTTGAAATTCTTCAACATTATTATGGAGACGATATTATTCTAAATTATAACACCGCTACACAGGATATACAGGATACTTACCCGGGTCGTGTTCTCAGACTGGGGTCTGTAGGAAACGCGGTCAATGTTGCACAGATGTGGCTGAACCGTATATCGAAAAACTATCCAGCGATCCCCAAAATTACAGAGCTTGGCGGCGTGTATACAGAGCAAACAGAAGAAGCTGTTCGTACGTTTCAGCGAATATTTTCGCTTCCCCAGACGGGAGAGATTGACGAATCCACATGGTATGCACTGCAGAGAATCAATGCGGCGGTGAAGCGTTTGTCGGATCTAGATTCTGAGGGGGTTTCCATCGAGGAAGTGACTGGTGTATTTCCATCCCAGCTTAGCCTGGGGGATACGGGAGATGCCGTACGGTTTGTGCAATATTATTTAAACTTTGTGGCGTATTACAATAACCGGGTTCCTTCGGTGACATTCAACGGGATCTATGATGAGGAAACAGAAAATTCCATTAGGGCGTTTCAGTCGGAATACGGGCTCCCTGTCACCGGCATCGTAGACGTGTATACGCTCAACATGCTGTATGATATGTACCGTACTTTTCGCGACAGTATCCCCGAGGGATATTTTTCGGAAAACCC
>JAGZAC010000188.1 GCA_018370615.1 Clostridiales bacterium | reverse complement strand
CATCCTGGTAGCTATCAGTATGATCCTTACACTGGTAGCCGGACTGATTCCCTCTAAGCTTGCAGCAAAGAAAGATCCTGTAGAGGCGCTGCGCAGCGAGTAAGTGAGGATTCGTTACAACCCCTCCGCCGCAACACAGTTGCGGCACCTCCCCTTACACAGGGGAGGCTTTAAAGAGAGTGGGGAGTCTGCACAAATCCAAGCCTCCTTGCACAGGGGAGGCTTCAATATAAAAGGCCCCCTTGTGGAGAGGCTTAATTTAAAAAAGGCTCCCTTGTGTAAAGGGAGCTGTCTGCGTTAGCAGACTGAGGGATTGTTCCCTTTACAACCTCTCCGTCTCTCCTACGGCGAGCCACCTCCCTAGGAATTGCATAGCAACTCCCATGCAGGGGAGGCTTTAATATAAAAGGCCCCCTTGTGGGGAGATGCGCAGCATCTCCGGGGGCCAATCCCGCGTTAGCGGGTGGGGGATTGTCTTACGAGCAACCCTTCCGTCAGCGGGGTTTCATTGAATGCTTGATGAACGGGCCCGCTGCACTTGCACAAAAAGCTCTGTTGTGTTATACTGACATGTAATGAAATGTATGCAAGGGAGTATATTTTTGATTTTTGAAAAATGGCTTATGCCCGATCGAATGTTTGGACACTATTATGAGATCACTCCGGACTTGGTGCGCTCTACAGGACGAAGTGTTCTCCTCTGTGATATTGACAATACGCTAGCCACCTATGACGATTCCCGCCCGCCGGAAGCGGTGAAGGATTGGATAGAAGAGATGCACAGAGAGGGAATTTCTGTCGCATTTGTTTCAAATAATACGAAGGAACGCGTCGAACTGTTCAATGAGTCTTTGGGATGCGTGGCGTTTGCAAAGGCGGGAAAGCCGAAAACGAAATACCTGCAGGCTGCATGTGCCCAACTTGGGGTGGGACGGGAGCAGGCGATTCTTTTAGGGGATCAGCTGCTTACCGATTGTGCGGCGGGAAAGCTGTTCGGTATTCCCGCATGGATTGTTCCACCGATTAGGGATAAAAAATCCCTGTTTTTTCGGTTCAAACGATTGTTGGAAAAACCGTATGTGCGCAAATATTGGAAAATGCAGAAAATGACAGAAATGGAGAACATATGAAAAATATTATCACTAACCGCCTGCAGGCGCTTCGCGCTGGTATGCAGGCGGAAAAACTGGACGCCATATGGGTGACTGGCCCGGAAAATCATTTGTATGCCAGCGGATTTTTCAATCCCGACGGCGCTTTGCTGATTGCGGAAGACAGCGCATGGGCGTTTCAGGATTTCCGATATATTGAAGCGGCCCAGCGAAGCATTCCCGGGGAGTTATATGAAGTCATCATGCCGGAGCAGCCCCGGAAGGTATGGCTGCCGGCACTTCTCTCTACAGCGGGAATCGGTATAGTAGGCTATGAGGACGGTACCCTCACCTGCCGCGCCCTGGCTGCTCTCCAGCACGATTGTCCGGGGGTTCAATTTGTACCTATCGGGGACCTGTTTCAAAAGCTGCGCAGCGTCAAGGACGCCTATGAAATCGAGTGTGTGGAAAAGGCCCAGCGAATTGCAGAGGCGGCCTTTGCGCAGCTGCTGCCGCGAATTATCTATACGGCGACGGAAATGGAGCTTGCAGCGGAGCTGGAATATTTAATGAAGAAAAACGGCGCCCAGGGTATCAGCTTTGAAACCATTGCTGTATCCGGGTCCAATTCCTCATCCCCTCATGGCGTTCCCAGAAACGCGCCTTTGGAAAAGGGATTCTTGACCTTTGATTTTGGTGCGGTGTTTGAAGGGTATCATTCCGACATGACCCGTACCGTGGTTATCGGCAAGGCAGACGATGCCATGCGGCGGGTATACAATACAGTACTTCAGGCGCAAAACGCTGTACTGGAGGTAATCGGGGAAGGGCAGTCCTGCTTCAAAATGGATCAGATTGCCCGAAATATCATCGACGATGCTGGGTATGCTGGAGCATTTGGCCACGGTCTGGGTCATGGCGTGGGTCTGGAAATTCACGAGTCTCCCAACTTAAATATCCGCAGCGGCGACGCCAGACTGCGTGTAGGGGAAATTGTCACGGTAGAGCCGGGGATTTATCTTGCAGGACAGTATGGCTGCCGTATTGAGGATATGGTGTGCATCGTGCCGGGAGGGGCGCGCAACTTGACCCGTTGCCCAAAAGAAATGATTGAAATATAGAATTTCACCGGATTTTTGGCTGATTAGGTAAAAAATGGTGCAACCCCCTTGCAAAATGTGCCGCTTTGTATTAAAATAAAACGGAACAAACGAATTTGTATATGAATACAGGAAAGGAGCTATCCTGTCAGGCAGGATAACTGAGTGTATGGTTGTAGCAGGCGATTTTAAAAATGGCGTCACCTTTGATATGGATGGGCAGGTGATGCAGGTAATTGAATTCCAGCATGTAAAGCCCGGAAAAGGCGCTGCCTTTGTGCGTACCAAGCTGCGCAATGTGATCACCGGTGCAGTGGTGGAAAAAACCTTTTCCCCTACAGACAAATTTGAGGATGCACGCATTGACCGCAAGGAAATGCAGTATCTGTACAACGACGGTGAACTCTACTATTTTATGGACATGGAAACCTATGAGCAGATCCCTTTGAATGCTGATAAGCTTTCTGAGAACTTCAAATATGTCAAGGAAGAAATGATCTGCACCATCAAATCTTACAAGGGAAATGTGTTTTCCGTCGAGCCCCCCATGTTTGTGGAGCTGGAAATCACGGACGCAGACCCCGGTGTAAAGGGCGACACCGCTACCGGTGCTACGAAAAATGCTACGCTGGAAACTGGCGCAGTGATCCGCGTGCCTCTGTTTATTAACCAGGGCGAGCGTGTCCGGATTGATACCAGAACGGGCGAGTATTTGGAACGGGCATAATCTTCATAGACAACGGCGGTCGGAGCGGTGTGCGTTTCGGCCCCGTTTCACTAAAGCGGCCTTTAATAATATAGAAAGGAATCAAAAAATGAAACTTGGTGAAAAAAGCGCATATTTACAGGGACTTGCCCAGGGACTGGAGCTGGATCTCACAAAAACAGAGGGCAAGCTGATCAGTGAGCTGCTGTCTCTTGTGTCTGACATGAGTGCGGCGATAGAAGCATTGGAGCAGGAATGTACCCGTTTAAATGACTATATTGAAGAATTGGATGCGGATTTGGGAGATGTGGAGGAACTGCTTTTTGCTGAAGAATGCGATGACGCCGACGAGGATTGTGACTGCGACAGCTGCTGCGGCTGTGAGGATACAGAACGGCGGATGTTGATGTGTGCAAATTGCGGCGAGACCATATGCTATGATGAAACTTTGGATCCTGAAACGCTGATTTGTCCCGCCTGCGGAAAACCTGCGGCCGGAGAAAAAAGTGCCGAATAACTCATAGAGATAATAAAGGCTTTGCTAAAACAAGGCTTTTATTTTTTATTTTATTTTATGCAAATGCAGAAGAAAATGGAAAAGAAGCCATATTTTGCAGTTTTTTAGCGAAGGGCAATTAAATTTCCATAATTTTTTCATAAAAATCCAACTACTTTTTCAGTTGTCTATTGACAAATTTGTTAAATCTATATATAATGAGCATGTAAGGCTATCTCTGTGCGCACGCATGCACAGATGCTGAAATTTCTTGGAGGTAATTGTGATGAGAAAGACGATTACATGGGTTTTGCTCGCTGCAATGCTGCTTTCCGCGGCAGCACTGGCAATCCCGGTAGGCGCGGCAGTTGGCGATGCGGAAAACATTCATTATGTAGAAGCACAGCTGTTTACCCAGCAGCCTACCATTGATGGGTATATCAGCAGAGCAGAATGGGGCGTGTCGACTTTCACGGTGGAAAGTTCGAATGCAGCTACCATCAATGACAGCGCTCCGAAAAATAACTCCTTCTTCTATTGGAGACCCGGCGTCGGTACCCAGGAAAAGGTTATGTCCTATGAGGTATGGCTCCGCTGGGATGCGAACTACTTCTATGTGGGCGTTAAAGTGCAGGATGACGACGGCCATTCGCTGAAGAGCGGTAGAAGCAATACCTGGAACGGAGACGCTTTCCAGATTATTGTGGACTATGAAGGTCCTAACTCCCTGGACGGCGGATTTACCTTTGATCCCAATTTGAGCCCTAGCGGCGAGCCCTGGAACTATCCTGATCAGGTACCGGACTTCCTTGTGGGATATGTACAGATTGTGGGCGGCTTTACCGAAATGTATGAAAATACCAGAGGATTCGGTATGACTTCATACAGCAATCCTGCAAAGGGCGCGGCACTTGTTGCAGTTGCACCTGCCGGATTGGACTATTCTACGGATACAGCAAACAACATTACTACA
>JAGZAC010000187.1 GCA_018370615.1 Clostridiales bacterium | reverse complement strand
GCTCATTCTTCCTCCTCTCCTTTCCCATTCGTCAGCTCCTCTTCCATCTCTTCTGTCATCTCTTCCTCCGATGCTGCCATTTCAGTTCCTTCTCCCTCATCTTCTGTTTTCTTCGTCAACTGCTTGTATACCTGATTAATACCAGTCGCCGCAAATCCGGAGACAATTCCCACAGCTGCCGCGTTGAGTATATCTCCTGCCGGATACTCCGGAATTACAAACATTCCGACGACTCCCAGAATTCCTCCCAGCACCCCGCAAATAATCGGGATAAACTTATTGTTCAGCTTTGTCGCCTTGATGCCCAGCGCTGCAAGATAACAGATGACCGTGATTGCCGCTACATTTGCTATATTTGCTATTTCCATAATATTTCCTCCTCATATATAATATATGAATCCTCTACTTCCCTTTGTGAAATTCCTCTAAGTCCGATACCCGGTGATTGACTACCTTGATTTGTTCCTCTATCACCGGCACCCGCCTTGCAAAATCGTTGTGGAGCCGTACTTCCCTCGTCAGCTCCTCCATACGCTCCTCCATAACCGCCTGCACAGTTTTCATCTCATTTTGCATTTTGCTGTTCGACCGGCTGTTGGTTATCATTACTCCTATCAGCGACAGCGCTCCCACTATGACCGCCGCACCCGCTGCTATTAACGCCTCTACCATTTTTATTCCTGCCCCTTCCTTTGCTGCCCTATCTTATCACCTTAATTGGTCATTTATCGTCCTCTTTATTTTATAAATATTTTTATATGTGTAGCGTCACCCTATGTATAGCTGAAAAAGTCTGCAAACAGATATACACTCAAAGCCATTCTTCATATCGACGAATATAAGCCTTTTTCACCAGCGTCATCAGAAGCATATATCCCAGTACAACTGCAGCTAAAAAGACGAAATAGAGAGGAGGAAGGGCAGTCATTTCCAATGCCGTGCCCAACGGAGTAAAAGGGATAATCGTGGCGACAGCAATGCCCAGCAGGGACAAAAGCGTTACCGGGGCAGATGCACGACTCTGCACAAATGGGAGCCTGGAAGTACGAATCATATGGATGACCAGCGTCTGGGTCCACATGGATGCAACAAACCAGCCCGTCTGGAACAGAGCAATATATGCTGCCTGGGCAGTCGGATCTGCAAGCTGCGAATAGAGCTGTCCGCCGGTAAACATAGGACAAATCACAAAATACAGCAGCAAATAGGTGACAATGTCAAAAAAGGAACTTGTGGGACCGATCAACAGCATAAACCTGCCAATCCCTGTGGCGCTCCACTTCCGGGGAACTTGCAGATACTCCTCGTCCACGTTGTCCCAAGACATGGCTGTGCAGGAAATATCGTAGATTAGATTCAGAAGAATCAAATGCAGGGAGGCCATGGGCAAAAAAGGCAGAAATGCACTGGCCGCCAGCACGGAAAACATATTTCCAAAATTGGAGGAAGCCGTCATCTTAATGTACTTGATCATATTGGCATAGGTTTTGCGGCCTTCGATAACACCTTGTTCCAGCACCATCAAGTCCTTTTCCAGCAAAACCACAGATGCAGATTCCTTCGCAATGTCCGCGGCTGTGTCTACAGAGATTCCCACATCCGAAGCCTTCATAGCCACAGCGTCGTTGATACCGTCTCCCATATATCCAACACTGTGGCCCCTCTCACGCAGCACTCGGATAATCCGGGCTTTCTGCATCGGCGACAGCTTTGCAAACACAGTAATATTTTCTGCCAGTGCTCCCAGTTCTTCGTCGGAAAGAGCGTCCATCTCCCCTCCCAAAAGAATTCGATTCACATTCAGTCCCACCTGCCGACAGATGGCGCAGGTGACTTTTTCATTATCCCCGGTCAAAACCTTTACGGTGACTCCGTATTCCTTCAGCGCCTGCACAGCTGCTTTTGCAGTTTCCTTAGGCGGATCCAAAAAGGCCAGAAACCCAATGAGCACCATATCCTTTTCATCTTCTACGGAAAACTGACCTACAGGAGAAGGATTGGTTTTCTGGGCCACAGCAATGACCCGCATGCCTGCTTTATTCAGAGCATCAGATTTTGCCAGTACCAGTTTCCGTACATCGTCAGCAAGGGGACTGATTTCCCCACCACATTCTGCGAACGTGCAACAGCGGAGCATCTCCTCTACAGCGCCCTTTGTCACCAGTTGGGTTTTGCCGGCAGTGTCCTGGACGACAACGCTCATCCGGCGGCGGTCAAAATCAAAGGGTATCTCATCTACTTTGGTGTACCTTTGGATCAATTCCTGAGAGCTCAGCTGCTCCTGTCTAGCAATTACGGCGATGTCAATGAGATTTTTCAGTCCAGTCTGGAAATAGCTGTTGAGAAACGCATGGCGCAGCACCCGGTCATCCTCTTCCCCATCTACGTTCAGATGATATTCCAATACCACCTTATCCTGGGTGAGTGTGCCGGTTTTATCCGTACAGAGAATATCCATAGAACCCAAATTTTGAATGGAATTCAGGTTTTTGATAATAACATGCTTTCTACTCATAGCCATGGCACCCTTGGCCAGAGATGTGGTAACAATCATGGGGAGCATCTCTGGGGTAAGGCCCACAGCAATGGAAATGGCAAACAGTGCCGCCTGCATCCAGTCCCCTTTTGTAAAGCCGTTGAGAAACAATACTATCGGAACCATAATAAGCATAAAACGGATCAGCAACCAGGATACAGAATTGACCCCTTTTTCAAAGGTGGTTTTCGGTGGTTTGGTATGCAGGCCTTTTGCCATGGTGCCGAGCATTGTTTCGTTCCCCACGGCAATCACCAGTGCCACTGCACTGCCGCTGATAACACTGCTGCCCATAAAGGCGAGATTTTCCATATCGGTGGGGGCATCTTTCCGAGTACCGGCCCTGCCGGACTTTTCTACCGGTTCACTTTCCCCGGTCAGAGATGCCTGACTGATGAATAGGTCCTTTGCCTGGAGAACGCGAAGGTCAGCAGGCACCATATCCCCGGCAGACAAATGCACGATATCCCCAACTACAATTTCCTCCATGGGAAGTTCCGCTTGTTTCCCTTCCCTCTCCACACAGGCGGTGGTGTGAATCATGCCGCTCAGCTTTTCCGCCACATTGCCGCTGCGGGTCTCCTGCACAAAGCGCAGGACACCGGAAATCACCACCATAATGGTGATAATGCTTACTGTAGCATAATTTCGGTCGCCAGGAGCGGCAAGAATCACATCCGTAAAAACGGAGATAGCTGCTAGCACCAGCAGCACCACGGTAAAGGGATTGATAAAAGCGGAAACCAATCGCCTTACAGCGGTATTCTTTTTGCCATAGGTGAGAATGTTCTCGCCGTATTTCTCCCTGGAAGCCGCTACTCCTTCCCGGTCAAGGCCGGTGGTCGGTGTCCCGTACTCCTGGAGCAGCTCTGCTGCCGGCTGGAGAGCTGCACTGCAGAGCTTTTCTTGAATTTCATTGTTTTTATTCGCGACCATCTGCGTGGCCATTGCATTGATTTTCCTGTTTTTCATTTTTCTGTACCTCCCAACTTTTGTGTTTTACCATTGCTTTGGAAAGGGTACAGTGCGTGGAAGAAGAATCTATAGTGTCAAGAGAAAAGATGGTACAGTAAACAGTGCCATTTTCTCCTTATTATAATTCTGCTTCGCGCATGAGCGCCCGCACCGCAACTGCTTCCCGTATCCATTCTTTTCACCTCACATTCTGCTGATTTTAAAAATATATATGATCGCCCACAGGCGTTATTTTCGAAAAAGGGCGCAAAAAACCACCGCCTTTCCAAGGTACTACAAGGCGGTGGCAGAAATAACACAGCACCCGTTACAGGAACATGCGTCTGCGTTTCTGAAAAATCCATCGCTTTGCTATTCGATTGTATCTTCGTTTATGATCCACAGCACGCCGCCTGCCTTTCTTTGAAAATAAAAATCCCGCGTGTCCGGCAAAGAACACGCGGGTGAAAATCCCATCGCCGTTCGTTTGAGCTTTAGCTTTGCAGGGCGGTGAAACTGCATTATGACACGCCTTGGATTCGACGTGCCCTGTTCAAACCAACTCATGGTGTCTCCACCATTTCGCGGCAACAGTCCATATCCCTGTAGGAGCCTTACCTACCGAACGATAGTATTATAGCACAATTGTTCTGGAAAGTCAACCAAAATTTGAAAGTAGGCGTGAAATCACTCCCACTCATTTTTAGGATTCTTCTATGGCTTATTTATGCCCTAAATATTATCCTAAGCAACAATTTTAAACCCACTTTTCTACCCATTATTTCATTTATCAAAATTTTTGTTGCAGAAAATGTTGCAAAACCGCCTGTGGAATAGTGCCTGATGGTTATTGGGTTACTTAGCACGTTTCCTCTTTGAACAAACTGGGCAACCGTGCCCATTTGC
>JAGZAC010000186.1 GCA_018370615.1 Clostridiales bacterium | reverse complement strand
GGTTGTAAAAAAGTACGTATTTCTTTACAGCTCTCCCAGAAAGGCCAGCACCCCATTGGCGACACCTTCGGCAAACAGCTCCGGTTGGTTTGCCATAAGTGCGGCATCATATGCGTTGGTGATGAAGCCCAGTTCAACAAGAGTGGCGGGCATACTGGTGCGGCGGAGCACATACAGTGTGGGACGAGCGAAAACGCCGCGATTGGGCAGCCCAGTAGTAATTGCAAGCTGGGTAAGTATGTTTTCCGCCAGTGCTTCCGCAGTTGTATCCAGCTGATAAACAAATGCTTCGGAACCGGAAGCAGTAGGGATTTCCGATGCGTTTGCGTGGAGGCTGATAAAATAATCTGCGCCCCATGCGTTTGCATCATTGACCCGCGCTGCCAGAGAGGATGCGTTAGAAGTCCCCAACTGCGTCTGCGGTGTAGGACGGGATAGACGGACGTCTTGACCGGCGGCACGGAGAATCTCCGCGGTGCGCACGCCGATTTCGTAGACCAGATCTTGTTCCCGGTATCCGTTTCCTTCGGCGCCGGAATTGGGGTTTACAGGGTTGTGCCCTTGATCTATGTAGATTTTTGCCATAGGTTTGAACCATGCCTTTCCAAAAAATTCGCAGTGGCGCAGTACGGTTGCTGCAGCCCGCACATAAGAGGAGGGCGGAGATGCCCATGCTTCTTTGATACAGTATATGCAAAGGACGAAAAATGCGACATGAAAAATTTGCAGAAAATCCTTAGCCGCGTGCGGCTGGCGGTGGAACGCTATGACATGATTCACGATGGGGACCGAATTGCTGTAGGCGTGTCCGGAGGAAAGGATTCCCTTGTGCTTTTGTGTGCTCTGGCAGAGATGCGTCGGTTTTTGCCCCGCCAGTTTACGCTTTGTGCGGTGACGGCGGATATGGGGTTTGAAAAATCCGCTAAAATACAGGCAGAGAAAAACAATCACCGGGAAATTGCGGAACTTTGCAACCGACTGCATATACCGTATGTTGTGAAGGAGACGGAGCTGGCAAAAATTATTTTTGATGTGCGACGGGAGTCCAACCCCTGCTCTCTCTGTTCAAGAATGCGGCGGGGTGTACTCCACGATTTAGCAATAGAGCAGGGCTGCAATAAAATTGCCCTTGGGCATCATTACGACGATGCGGTTGAGACCTTTATGCTGAATTTGTTTTTTGAGGGGCGAGTGGGGTGCTTTTCGCCGGTGACGTATTTGTCCAGAAAAGAACTTACTATGATTCGGCCCTTAGAGTTGACGGAGGAAAAGGAGATCAAGCGATTTGCACGCAGCGCATCGTTGCCTGTAGAGGAGAGCCCATGTCCGGCGGATAAGCATTCGGAGCGGGAATATATGAAGGAGTATTTGCGTTCCTTTGATGTGAAGCACCGTGGTTTGTATCGACGAATCCTGGGTGCTATGGAGCGTGGACACATTGACGGATGGACGGATGCTTAAAGGGAAGTTTCCAGTGCTGTAGAATTTTTAAACCCCTCCGACTCGCCTGCAGCGAACCACCTCCCCTTACACAGGGGAGGTCTTAAGTTAAAATGACCCCTCCTTCTTAGAGGGAATTGCAGGGCAGCTGCACACAGGGAAGGCTTTGCATTGCTAGGCTCCCTTGTGGGGAGGCCTAAATAAAAAAAGTCCCCCTTGTGTAAAGGGGGATGTCAACGAAGTTGACAGGGGGATTGTTTCTGCCAGCCTTCTAACGAGCTCTTTACAGAAGTAAGGTTTGAAAAAGGAGGGAGACTTGGTCTCCCCCCTTTTTTGCGTTAAAGCTTAAACTTTTGTTTTTATTCAAACGACATTGCCGCATCGCTGCAGATAATCTCTGTCTGCGCGCCGGCAATTTTTTCGGCCAGCCATGCAAGCCGCCGGCATACCGGGTGTTCTGTATGAAAATGTCCGGCAGTAATTACATTGATCCCTTCCTCTGCGCTGTCGATGCACATGTTGTATCCGCATTCCCCTGTGACAAATGTATCTGCACCTGCCGCCAGAGCCGGGAGTACCAAATCCTCGCCGCTGCCGCCGCAGACGGCGACCCGTTTTACGGGACGGCAAAGGTATGCACATACAGCCGGTGCATTCAGTGCAGCCTTCACATGGGCGGCGAAGGTTTTACCATCCTCGATATCTGTGACACCGATGCGTCCCAGAGAGGGACTTTCATCATCTCCGAAGACTTCCAGCGGCCCAGAAAGGCCCAGGGCGGAAGCAAGGCAATCATTTACACCGCCTTCTCCTGCATCCAGCCGGGTATGCATGGACAGAACGGTAATATTGCTTCCGACTGCGGTGATTACCCGGCCGCCGGTGGTAGTACTTGGGACGATGGTTTTGGGACCCTTGAACAAAAGAGGATGGTGGGTCAGCACCATGTCGAACCCATTTGCAGCGGCATAGTCCAGCACTTTTTTGGTAGCGTCCAGTGCTACCAGTACCTTTTGTACCGGAGCGTCCGGATTGGTACAGCACATAACACCGTCGTTATCCCAGGGGCAGGACAGCGATGTTGGATATAGTTTGTCCAGCTCTCGATAAAATTCCAGAACGTTCATTTTTTACCTTTCCGCTTTTTGAAGCTCAAATACCTTTTTCCTTTGCGATTTTTGTGAGTTCTTCCATTAGGATGCAGATTTCTTCCGTATCTGCCTTCCCGCGCAGTTTCCCGGTATACTCCTGTTGGGCTTTTCGAATATACTTTTGCAGCAGTGGAGAAAAAAGAGAATCCTCTGTGCCCCGCAAGAGATTTTTTTTGCCGAGCAGGAGTTCTGCCGGTGTATACGTGCGGAATACACCATCGTACTGTGCGGCAATGCATTGGTATAGTTTTCCGTTGGATGACGCAATACGTTCTTCTGCAATGTTAAAGCCGTTTTGGGTAAGATAAGCCCGCAATTTTCCAATGGCTGTCATTGGCTGAAGTACAAGATTTATGTTTTCTTTTTTTATATATGCATTTCCTGATAATATTCTGGCGATCCCCTCGCCCCCCATTCCGCAGATGACAATATCGGTAATTCCTAGCTCGGCTAGAGGAATATCCTGCAGCCCATCTGTGAGAAAAAATTGGATTTTGTCTGCCACGCCGTATTTTGCTGCATTGGCCATGGCGCGGTCCAGAGGACCTTTTCGTATATCTGCCGCCGCTGCAAAAGAAATTTTACCTTCTCGCAGCAAGGTAATGGGGAGGTATCCGTGGTCTGTGCCAATGTCGGCGATTTTCGCATTTTTCCGTACAAAAGACGCGGCGGCGGCCATGCGGCCATCCAGCGGGGGCAATTTTTGCATGTCACTCATGATTGCTCCATTCGATAGAAACAAGGCGGCGGATATCCCGCCGCCTTGTTTCGTTTTTACGACTGTTTTCCAGCCAGATAATTGTTGATTTTTTCTACCAGTTCATCAGGATCTGTTCCATGCACAGCGCAGGCGTCCTCGATGCTTTCTCCTCTGGAGTGGGGACAGCCCAGGCAGTGCATGCCGATTTCCAGGAAAAACTGTGCGGTTTCAATATCGTAGTCGAGAACATCTCCGATTACTGTTTCTCTTGTTACTTCCATATTTTTACTTCCTTTCTTTTTTGTATAACGGCTTTGCCGTAAAGTGACATGAAACGAATTATTTATTATACAACCCCTCCGTCAGCTGCGCTGACACCTCCCCTTACACAGGGGAGGCTCATTCGCCCTCCTTGTGTAAAGGAGGGTGTCGACGCAGTCGACGGGAGGATTGTCCTTTCGCAATCCCTCTGTCGGCTACGCTGCCCTCCTTCATTGTGAAGGGGAGGCTTTGCTAGGCCCCCTTGTGTAAAGGGGGATGTTTTTGCGTATGCAAAAACTGGGGGATTGTTCTCTTTTACAACCCTTCCGTCAGCTATGCTGACACCTCTCCTTACACAGGGGAGGCTTTAGTAATATGGAAAATCTCTCTGTCAGTTACGCTGACACTCACCCCGGACTTGCTTCGCAAGTCAAGAAGGGGAGGCTCATTCGCCCTCCTTGTGGGGAGATGCATAGCACCCCTCCGTGGGCGGGGGATTGCTTTACAAAGAGCATGAACACACTAAAGGATTAATTTGCTTTTTTCATCAGTTCTGCTTCCTCGGGGTCGGGAACATTTACTTTCTTAATATCGGCACCAAGACTGCGCAGCTTCCCCACGACGTCATCGTATCCCCGTTCAATCAAATGAATATCGGAAATTTCTGTTGTCCCCTGTGCTACCAATCCAGCGATTACCATAGCGACGCCGGCCCGCAAATCTACCGCAATGACCGGTGCACCACTGAGTGCTTTCCCGCCTTCAATGACGGCAGTGCGGCCGTCCACCTTGATGGTGGCACCCATTTTGATCAACTCCTCCACATAGCGGAAGCGCTTTTCATAAACTCCTTCGGAG
>JAGZAC010000185.1 GCA_018370615.1 Clostridiales bacterium | reverse complement strand
TATGTTTTTTGTCGAAAAAAACTATTTGTCCAAATAGTAAGCTACTGCCAGGTCGACCACCATGCCGTAGCTTGCCGACCCTGCGGTTCCCTGGCTTTGGAGATATGTGTCATTTACCATATCGGATACCTTGGAGGCAGTGCTGTCCCGATATTTGTCAAAAAAGCGGCTGTAGGCGGAGAGCTCCCCTCTTGCGGGACTCTCCAAGGCAGAAACTGCCAGCTGGTATAGTTCAGAATCTGCATAATAGAGGGCAGAAGCGAGATAACTATACATGGAAAGATATCCGCTGTACTGCAGGTATGGATCCTCTGCACCGGTACAAACCAAAAAGGCAATGAAGTTGGCTTCATCCTCCCGGGCGATACCGCGCTGATGGGCCAGCTCGTGGGCAGCGGAATATACGCACACATAGTCTGGGTAGTTGGTGTTCAGATTGGCTTCTCCCGTGTAAAAGGAGTACACGCCGGAAATGTGAGTATAGGTCATCAGCGGACTAATCACAAGGGGCTTAATGCTGCTGTTCAGCGGAGAGAGAAAGGTATACTCTTCATATAAAGGCTCATAGGCGTCGCAAAGCACATCGGACAGAGTAAAATAGTCCCAGGGCATGCGTGAGGAGCCGTCCAGCCGATAGTCTACCTGCGCCGCCGTTTCATTTACCTGTTCGATCACAATGGTGATGGTATCATATAGCTCCTGGGCCGTTACTGTTCGGTCCTCCAGCTCCAGCTTGTCTGCAAGGGACCTGCCATGGTATCCGGCGGCGAAATTCAGCGCGAAAATACTGTTTACCGCAGCCAGCACAGACAGCAGCCCGAAGATGCAGCGAACAAAATATCGGGTCTCTCCCTGGATATTCCGAAATAATTTTATGCAAAGTAAAACTACCGGCACCGGGATAAAGTATAAAAGTGCTTCTGCCAGAGAAAAGGGAATCCAGTCGGTGGCTTTGGCCATCACTGTCCGAAAGGCGCTGCCAATGTACCGGTTGAAAAAATCAGAAAAAGCAGGGGAGAGACGAAAGCCGATTTGAAGCAGGACGCAGAAAAAGAACACGATAAAAATAATTGCCGCCGGGGTGGGAATGTATTTTTCAATGAAATTGTGGATTTTTTTACTTTTCATTGCCTGTCCTTGTATCTTCAAAATATCGTTTTGCTTCCGTTTTCACAGCCGTTTCCAATGCTTCCCCATCTATAGGACACAGGGCGGCCATGTCGGCGGGCAGCGGTGCGTACAGGGAAATGAGACTGCCGCTTTCTGGGTGGGGAAACGAGAGATGTACTGCGTGCAGAGCGTGCCGACCGATATCCGTGTCCCATCCGCCGTACATAGTATCTCCCGCAAGAGGGCAGCCTATCGCGGAAAAATGTACCCGCAGCTGGTGGGTGCGTCCGGTGATGGGAGCTGCTATCACAACAGAGTATTTTCCGCCGACGGACAGCACTCTGTACAGAGTGCATGCATCTTTCGCTCCTACCTCTCCAGGAGCAGCCACCCGGCGCAGGATCACGCTGCCCTCGAGGCGGCAGATGGGAAGCCGAATCTCACCTGCCGTCTCTTTTGGAGTTCCGCAGAGAATGGCAATATACAGCTTTCGAATTCTTCCCGTAGTCATATACTGGTACATTTTGAAGGCGGTCAGCCGGCTGCGAGAGGTGAGCATAAGCCCGCTGGTATCCCGGTCCAGACGATTTACGGGGCGAAATACAAACGGCGCGCCCGCATACCGAAAGGCCAGAGCATTTGCCACTGTATCCAGCCTGTGTCCGCTGGAGGGATGTGCCGGCATGGCGGGGGGCTTGTCCACTGCGGTGATGTAATCATCCTCATATACAATTGGCAGAGGGAGATCCACGGGAATCATATAGGGGCAGGTATCCTCCTCCCGGTCTTCCGAGGAGAGCCGCAGTGTGTCTCCCTCCCGGAGCACATACCGTACAGTGACAAACGCGCCGTTTACCGTAATCCCTCCGTCCATGAATTTCAGCCGTTTCAGCATGCCTACAGAGCAACCCAGATCTTCCCGCAGGTATTCCCGAATAGTTTTGCCGGCGGCCGTGTTGTCAATTTGAATCGTCATGAGCTGCCTCCCCGGACTTTTTGCCGGCCGCCGGCCACAAAAACAATGCGATGACATACACACCGGCGGCAAGGATCAGGATATTTCCTACCATAGTATAGAGAGTATTGTCGGAAATCATGTATACCTCATCCAAAATATATCCTTCTACCAGGGGCGGCAGACTCTCCGTGACTTCACCGGTAGGAGTGATGATGGAGGAAATGCCTGTGTTGGCGGCACGTACCACGTACCGTCCGTTTTCTATCGCCCGCAGCTTCGCATGGGCATTGTGCTCGTAAACAGCCGCAGAATCTTTGAACCAGGAATCATTTGTAGAAATACATATGAGGTTTGCCCCGGCGCGGACGCTGTCCAGTACCAGGGATTCATAGATGGAGTCAAAGCAGATAATCGATCCCACCTTCCCATAGGCCGTGTCAAACAGCTCGGGATCGGTGCCAGGGGTAACGTCACTGTCCAGAGCGGACAGCTGGGAGAGGGGCGGAATCAAAAACATTACCAAATCCCGCATAGGAACAAATTCTCCAAAGGGAACCAGGCGGCGTTTTTTATAAAACGTGTCGCCCATGCCCGTGTCTGGCTCTACTTTTCCGATCACGTTGTACAGATTCAACTCCTCATCTTGGATGAAAAAGCCTGCAAAAATGGGAACGCCGGCTTCTTCTGCCAGATTCGTGAGATATTCGTCCAGCCTGCCTCCTTCGCTGTATACGTAGGGAAGGGCGGTTTCCGGCCATAAAATCAGGTTTGCACCGTCATCGGCGGCTTCCAGCGTCAGTTTTTCGTGCACGTCCAGGGTGTTGTTGGTTTTGTCGTCCCACTTTTCAGAGGAGGCGATGTTTCCCTGAATGGCAGCTACCGTGACAGCTTCGCCTTCGGGCTGATACAGATGGCAGCGGAGCACACCGTAAAGAAGGTTTCCGCCGAACACGCACAGCGCCGCTCCGGCGAAGGCGGCTGTGCGCCGGGGTCCTGATTTTTTCAAATAATATATGGCGCAGGCCAGAAGTGACGAGCAGAAAATGATTAAGAAACTGACCAGATAGGAGCCCAGCAGGGAGGCGCTTTGAATCAGCGGAACCCAACCGGTCTGGGTCAATGCCAGCTTGCCCCAGGGGACACCTGCCCAGGTGAGGGTCTGCATCCATTCAAAAACGACCCAGAGACTGGCGGCCGCAAGGGACAAAAGCACCGGACTGCCCGGGATTTGGTGCCGGGCGCATTTGCGGGATAAAAGGTGCAGAAGCAGGAATTGGAGTGCTGCAAATACGCCCTGCAGAAGGGGCAGGCCGAACCACGCTACCAATATAACGGCGAGAGAGCCCCACTTGTCCAATCCGGCAAAGTCCAGGGGGTAGAGCTCGATAAACCAGTAAAAGACCACCAGTCCGTAGCAGTAGAAAAAGGACAGACCTCTGCTCCAGGCGCGCCGCAGGGGATGTTTATTTTGTGCAGGCGCAAAAAAGGAGATAACAAAGGCGCCTGCAGGTGCAATCCAGCTGAGAATCCACAGGGGAGAGAATACCATAGGCAGAGCGGTAAGTGCCCCGCAGAGAGCGTACAGCAAAAACACGGGACGGGACCGTGTTTTTTGCATTGGGTTGTTGTCTTTCGGTGGTTTCAAGGCTGTTCTCTCCATGAAAATAATTTCAAAAAGCGGATGTTTTCGCTGTCTACAGAAAAGGTTTGGCCATTCAGATAGGCCAGAGGCCCATCCGGTACAGTGAAAGCAATCCGATAAGCGTACAGAGCCTGATGGGCGTATCCCAGGGCACGGTCCTGTTTATTCTGTCCGTATTTTCCTTCCCCCAGCAGAGGATGTCCTGCCCATGCCATATGGGCACGGATTTGATGGGTGCGTCCGGTTTTTAGGTGGATTTCCAAGAGGGAAAGGTCGTATTCCTTGTTATAGGACAGGGTGCGGTATCCTGTGACGATTCGTTTTGCCCCCGGTACAGGGGAAGAGGTAACAGATACCGTTTTGGTTTTTGCATTTTTGAAGAGATACCCTTCCAGCACTGCCTGCGCCGGTGTTGGTCTGCCGTGGACGGCACACAAATACCGTTTGTCCAGAAGGCCTTCCCGAATCAGCCGATTCATTTCCCGCAGTGCGGCGGCATTTTTTGCAGCGATCACAATACCGCCGGTGTTTCGGTCGATTCGGTTGCACAGAGCAGGCGCAAAGGAAGTCTCCTCCTTTGGATTATATTCTCCGCGGCGGTACAGGTATGCTTGGAGAATAAAAATCAGCGTTTCCCGCTCCGGAATGCTGCCGGCTCCCTGTTCGTTTTTGTCTCCTGTGTGGGAGAGGACTCCGGGGGGCTT
>JAGZAC010000184.1 GCA_018370615.1 Clostridiales bacterium | reverse complement strand
CTCAGGCCCATGATATAGTTGACCACTCCGTTTTTCCGCTCCTCAGCAGTCCACCTGTCTTTGAAGAACGTAGTAGACAGAGCAATGGCAATCGGCGGAACCATACCGCCTATCATCACTGCTGCCATAATAGTATAGGCAACGTTCGGATCCGCCATTGAAGATGCTTGCCCCAACATAACAGTGCTGCCGAATACATATGCCGCTTTATTGAACGGGCCTCCCATATCAATGGCCATCATACCGCCTACAATAGCGCCCAGGAGAATATCAAGATGACGTTCACTGAGCCACATCAGACCATCGTTCATGGCGCTGTTGATCATTCCCATAAGCGGATTGATCGCGCACATCATAACGCCGACAATTGCAAGTCCAGCCAGCGGGTAAATCAGCACTGGCTTGATTCCCTCCAGTGCACGAGGGAGCTTGTCACAGAGCTTTTCGATACCAAGCATCAGATACCCCGCCACAAAGCTGGCAAGGAGAGCACCCAGGAAGCCTGACGGCACCGTACTAGTTGCCGCAGGGTCCATGAAGGTGGCGCCATTGGTAGCAAGGATACCTCCCACAATACCTACCAGGAAACCGGGACGATCTGCAATACTCATTGCAATAAAGCCGGCCAGAACCGGGATCATAAAGCTAAACGCAAAGTTCCCGATATTCTTAAACCATGATGCTGCCGGAGTGACAGTTCCGAATGCGCTGCCGGCCTCCTGGGGATCTACACCCATCATAGTGTCAATGAGAAACGCCAGCGCGATAAAAATACCGCCTGCCACTACGAACGGCAGCATATGGGACACACCGTTCATCAGATGCTTATACAGCTTTCTTCCAAAACTCTCGTTTTTTCCTGACTCGACAACGGTTTTTGCTCCGGTATGGTGATATACCGGCACAGATCCACTGCGGATTTTTTCAATCAGCTCTTCCGGGTGATTGATGCCCTCCGAAACGGAAACTGAAAGCACCGGCTTGCCGTCAAAACGGCCCATTTCCACACTTTTGTCGGCTGCGATGATAATACCGTCGCACGCGGCAATCTCCTCGGCAGTCAGTACATTTTTCGCGCCTGCCGAGCCGTTTGTCTCTGCCTTTAGAGGATACCCCATTGCACGGCCCGCCTTTTCCAGTGCCTCCGCCGCCATATAGGTATGCGCGATTCCCGTGGGACATGCCGTTACAGCAAGAACACGATAACCATCCTGCTTTGGTGCAGGCGCAGGTGCGTCAAAGCGCTGGCTCTCCATCTGATCGATGGCCGCAAGGAATTGCTCTGGTGTTTGGGCATCTTTCAGCATTGTCCGAAGATTTTCATCCATCAGCAGCGTCATCAGACGGGACAATACCTCCAGGTGCAGATCGCCGTCCAACGGCGCTGCAATCATAAAGAGAATGTCGGAGGGCTTTCCGTCCGGCGCACCGTAGTCCACACCATCCGGTACTGTCATAGCTGCAAGTCCCGGTGATGCGACCGTTTCACTTTTAGCATGAGGAATAGCTATGCCTTCCCCTACCGCGGTGGAGCCGAGCTCCTCCCGCTTCAGTATCTCCTCACGAAAAGCGGTCTTGTCTCCAACATTTCCAACCGCTACATGAAGATCGATCAATCGTTCGATCGCCTCTGATTTGTTGGCAATTGACTGATGCAGTTGGATTGCCTCCGGCTTCAAAAGATCCACAATACGCATTTGAGATTCTCCTTTCGTTATAGTGCATTTTGGCATAATGCCATGATCTCTTCTTTATTTGCAAGCCCGGACGCGAATGCTGTGGCACTTCCTGCAGCATTTCCGAGAGCAAGTGCATATTCATACCCCTGCTCTACACCGACCAGAAAGCCAGCCACCATCGAATCTCCTGACCCGACTGTATTGACTACCTTCCCCGGTATAGCCTGCTTGCGATGCACTCTATCAAATGCATCTACCAGCAGCGCACCATCTGCTCCCAGGGACACCAGTACATTTACAGCACCATTTTCCCGCAGCTTTCGTGCCGCAGCCGCAATCTCTTCATCCGTATGAAGGTTTCGGCCTGAGATTTCCTCCAGCTCGGAACGATTTGGTTTGATTAAAAACGGATGATATTTCAGCACGTTGGTCAGAAGTGCACCGGTAGCGTCTACCACAAACCGAATGCCTCGTCCGCTTAAACGGGCCAGAATCTTCTCATAGATATTCTGGGGCAAGGTGCCCGGCACACTTCCTGCCAGCACCAGTGTGTCGCCTTTTGCAATCGCATCTAGCCTTTTATACAGCTCGGCAATATCCTCCTCGCCAATCTCCGGGCCCTGCGCATTGATCTCCGTTTCCGCATCGCCTTTCAGCTTGACATTGATTCTGGTATTTCCGCCGTGAAGACGGATAAAATCTGTTCGAATGCCCCGCTCGGTTACCGCACGATCCAGCGCCTCGCCGGTAAAACCGGCGATAAAACCCAGTGCCACGGTTTCCTGCCCAAGATTTGCCAGTATGGTAGAGACGTTGATTCCCTTTCCGCCGAATTGAATTTCCTCCGAGCGGGAACGATTTGTCTCCCCCCGCTTGAGCTTATCGATTCGCATAATATAATCAATAGCAGGATTAAAAGTCAGCGTATAAATCATACCAATCCCCCTAATCTACAGCTTTGATAACAGTCAGTTTTTTATAATGCTCATTTGGAATGCTGTCAGTGATGATACAGGCACTGCTGAGCTTTGCAAATGTCACCGAAGAGACTTTTCTAAATTTTGAAAAATCTGCCAGCACATAGGAAATATATGCGTGCTGCATTGCCGCTTCTTTGATCAGAGCCTCATCAATGTCCGGAGTAGTAAAGCCCCGCTCTTCGTCGATACCATTTGTCCCCATAAAGCATTTGGTAAAATTATATTTTTCAATAGAGCGAACTGCGCCGTCTCCCACCATCGCCTCTGTAGTCAGTTTTAACCGTCCTCCGGTAACATATACTACATACCCCCGCTGGGTCAGCGCTTTGGCATGAGAAAACCCGTTGGTTACAAATACTGCACCGGGAGCATCGATATAAGGTATCATGGTCAGCGTAGTAGTTCCAGCATCGATATATACCAAATCATCGCCGTGAATGGTCGCAGCGGCATACTTAGCGATTCTCTGCTTTAAATCCGCATGAATTGCCAATTTGGTCTGAACATCATATTCACCGGTAACAACAGGGTTGGAAATCCGCGCGGCCCCGCCGCGCACCCGCCTTAGCTGCCCGCGCTGATCTAGCTCTGTCACATCCCGTCGAATCGTAGATTCACTGGTCCCCACTGCTGCAGCCAGATCTCCAATACTGACAGTATGACGTGTGTTGACAACTTCAAGAATTCTGGCAGCTCTTTCTTCGAACATCATAAACATTGCCTCAACAATCTATCTTTGACACTATTATATCCATAGATTTGAGCATTGTCAAGCATTTTTTATCAAATATTTTCAATTTTTTTCAATTTTGAGCAAACAAAGCCTGCAAATTGCGTTGATTTACACCCTATCGTAATATGATTAAAATATCCAATTTACAGAAAATAATACTGTGCAGGGCGGCGCATCCAAAGATTTTCTGATAATAAGCACCATTTTGTTTTAAAAAATGTTTATAAAAGAGCCCCGTTTTTGTAAAAACGGGGCTCTTTCGGATAAGACAACGGATTTTTACTCATTCCACCTGATACAGCTTCATCCAATCGTTTATCTGCAACAAGTATGCAATCATCTGAGGGCCGGCCATCAGCTGCCCAAACCATGGACGTCCGTAATCCTTCGGAGAGGAAAGGAAGCGCTGGGCCTTATCCCGGTCTACAAACCGGTGAATGGGAGCATTCCCGTCCTGAAGAACCGCCTGAAAGCTCCGATACAAGATATTCTCATATTCCGGGGAATAGGTCTTTGGATAGGGACTTTTCTTGCGGTACAACAGTTGTGAGGGAAGAAGGTCTTTGCAAGCGTCCCGAAGCAAGGCCTTTTCAACCTTGTTTTGATATTTCATGCTCCACGGCACATTGTAGAGATATTCTACCAGACGGTGATCCGCAAAAGGCACCCGCGCCTCCAGACCGCAGGACATGCTGGCCCGGTCCATCCGATCCAAAAGCGTTTGCATAAACCAGCGAATATTGAGGTAGCTGACTTGTCTTCGGCGTCTGTCGTCACCGCACTCCTCCGGCAGAACAGGGGTCTCCTTCAAGGATTCTTCGTAGCGGTATCGAACGTAGCTTTCCAATTCCAAGGTGCGGATTGCCTCATCCGATAACAGCGCCGTCCGGGCCGATACATCGGCGGACCAAGGAAATCCATCGGCATGGAAAAGTTCCGCTCGGTAAAACCAAGGCTAACCTCCAAAAATCACGTCGGCACACTCTCCGGTCAGGGCGACCTTGATGAGCTCTTATACCTCGGAGC
>JAGZAC010000183.1 GCA_018370615.1 Clostridiales bacterium | reverse complement strand
AAAATAAATCAAAAAAACACTATCTTCCTAACTTAAAGTAATCGCAAACTATCTTCTCAATGTGGGCCCGGACGGCGACGGCAACATCATCCCCATTCAGGAAAGTATCCTCCGGGGGATGGGCGACTGGATTCGAATTTGCGGCAAGAGCATTTATACCGGGCGCCCCAGCGAAATCAAGGGGGAATGGAAAAACTTCGCCCTGGAGGACAGCAATGGCGCTTACCTGTTTGTCCACGACCTGGGAGTAATCGGCAGTGCAAATGTAGTGGTAGACGGCGGCGGCCGGGGATATAAATACTTTAAGAACGTACAAAGGAAAGTAAAGCGTGTCTTTTGGACAGATAACGGCGAAGAGCTGGACTTCGTCCAACACGAGGACAATCTGTGGTTCAATGCAACAGGGTTTCCCTATGGCTGCAATTATGTAGTGCGCATCGCACAGGTGGAATTTGAAGGATAACTTTTCTTCCATACATCTCGGCGGGATCAAAGATCCCGCCTTTTCTTATGCCAAACAACCTTTTTCGTCATATAATGTAATGAGAAACGATCGCGGCAGAAAAACAGGATGGATGAATATGGAATCTAAAATGAAAATTGCACTTTGCGGCGGGGATGCAAGGCTACTGTCAGCCGCGGCCCTGTTTGCAAAAAATGGATATACCTGCACCGTGTGGAAATGCGCCCCCGGCGACTGCGGCGGTGCCACACGCTGTCATGAGCTGCGGCAGGCTGTAGACGGTATCGGCGCAGTCATATTGCCTGTTCCAGCATTTACCAGTGCAGGCAGGCTCACCTGCACCAGCGACGAAAGAACGGGGATTGACGCCCAGACGCTTTTTGCAGCGCTACCGCCAGAAACAAAAATATATGCCGGAAAAGTGTCAGAATTGATCCGGCGGATCGCCGGCGAATATCATCTTCCTCTGTGGGACTACGCCGAGCAGGAAGAATTCAGTATACTTAACGCAGTTCCTACAGCTGAGGCCGCCGTTCAAATTGTTATGAACCGGCTGCCGGTCACCATTGCCGGCAGTAAATTTGTCGTGATCGGATACGGCAGAGTTGGCAGGGCCCTGGCACAGCGCCTTCTGGCGCTCCAGGGAAAGGTGATCGTAGCAGCGCGGAGCAAAGCGGCGCGGGCGGCGGCGGAAAGCGACGGCTGCGAGACCATTTCCGTCGCCGAATATTTGTCCGCACCTATCCCTGCTCTGGTTTGCTTCAACACAGTTCCCGCCCCGATCATTCATGACGAGTGCGCAGCCAGCGCTGACTGCCGCCTGTTTATCGATCTGGCTTCTGCTCCCGGCGGGTTCCGCGAGGAGGCACGCTCCATTCTCGGAGACCAGCTGATCACGGCCCTGTCCCTGCCGGGAAAATACTCTCATGAAACCGCCGGTAAAATTATATATAAAACCGTCCAAGGAATGCTCACAGAAAAAGGAGGGACAACGTGATGATCGGCTACGCCTTCTGCGGTTCCTTCTGCACTCATGAGGCTTCCCTGGCCGTTCTGGCAGAACTCCTGGCGAGGGGATACCCCATTACGCCGATCTTCAGCGAAACCGCCTATCAAACGGATACGAAATTCGGAAAAGCCGCGGATATTGTGGAGAAAGTGGAAGCTATGTGCGGCAGAGAAATCACCCATACAATTCCAGCGGCAGAGCGTTTTGGCCCCACAACCCCGCTGGATGCGCTGATTATTGCTCCCTGTACGGGCAATACCCTTGCAAAGCTGGCCCACGGCGTCACAGACACGGCTGTATGCATGAGTGCAAAAGCCCATCTGCGGCAAAACAGGCCATTGCTCATCGCTCTTGCTTCCAACGACGCCATGTCGGCAAACCTGGAAAATATTGCTCGTCTGCTGAACCGGAAAAGTATCTACTTTGTTCCCATGCGGCAGGACGACCCAGAAAAGAAGCCTCATTCCCTTGTGGCGGACTTTTCCATGACCATCCCCGCTTATGAAGCGATGCTTCTGGGAAAACAGCTGCGCCCCCTTTTTCTTTAATACAAATGAAAAAGCCCTCCCATTGGGAAGGCTTTTTTCATTTTGTCGGAATGTAATTTCCCACAAGGTACCAGCGCATATAGGTGATGTCCAGTACGCTGATGAGCCCATCGTTGTCTATATCTCCTTCAGAAAGTTCCTCTCGGTTCCCCACCGCCATCTGGGAAACGTACAGCGCATCCTCCAGCGTCAGCTGCCCATCCTGATTTGCATCTCCGATGAGCAGATATTCCGCATCAATTACGATGTTTCTCTCAGGCATAGTAATTGTGGTAGTACTGCTGTTTGCGTCTGCAATCACGTCTGTGTCACCGCTCCAGCCTGCAAATCGGTAGCCCCAGCCCCTCTCCACATATGCGGGAACGGCACTCAGCGGAATCTCTTGCCCAGTAGCATACGCAAAACTTTCTCCGTTGATGGTTGCCGTACAGACAGATTCTGCTTCCCACAGTGAAACGGTTACTTGCATCGAAGGGTGATTTACATGCCCTGTATTATAAGTATAAGTAAAGGAATACGGTTTTTTATCAAAGCTCACAATTCCTGTCTGCGGATTCCACTCTCCGTGAGAGACACCGTAGAAGTGGAAATAGGTGATACGCTCAAAATTTTCCGGCGAGATTACCTGCCCCAAATTTACTGCCCATCCATTACCGGTAGAAACCATGGGAAGTTCAATAGACCCGCCACAGGATAAATTATGCAACGCGGCATTATTGCTTACATCTAGCTCTGTCAGTTGATTTCCGCCACAGGATAAACTACTCAGCGCGACATTATTGCTTACATCCAGCTCTGTCAGTTGATTTTCACCACAAGACAAATATATCAATACCGTATTGCCGCTTACATCCAGCTTTTTCAATTGATTGTATTCGCAGTACAAATATATCAATACCATATTGCTACTTACATCCAACTTTGTTAGTTGATTTCTGCCGCAGTACAAATACATTAATGCAGTACAGGTACTTACATCCAATTTTGTCAGTTGATTATTTTCACAGTACAAAGTGACCAGTGCAATGTTGTCACTTACATTTAGCTTCGTCAACTGGTTATTGTCGCACCTTAACTCCGTCAGCGCAGTACCATTACTTACATCCAGCTCTGTTAGTTGATTATTGATGCAATACAGCTTCGTTAGCACTATGTTATCACCTACATTTAACTTTGTCAGCAGATTGTTGGAACAATTCAAATACCCCAGTGCGGTATTGTCACTTACATCTAGTTCTGTCAGCAGATTGTTGGAACAACTCAAATATTCCAACGCAGTATTGTCACTTACATCTAGTTCCGTCAGCAAATTATTGGAACAATTCAAATATTCCAGCGTAGTACTGTCACTTACATCTAACGCTGTCAGCATCAGTAGATTGTTGGAGCAATTCAAATATTCCAGAGAAGTATTGCTTATATCTAATTTTGTCAAGCCACAACCAGAACAGGTCAGTTCTGTCAGTGCAGCATTCTTGCTGCAATTCAATTCTCTTAAACTACTGTTCGAACAGTCCAATTTTAACAAGTTGGTAAAAAATTCTATCCCCCGCAAAGTTTCAACGGGTCTGTTAGAAACATTTATTTTGGAAATATTTTCACACTCTTCAATAGTAAAATACCCGTTGGTTGCCCCGAACATCAAAACATATCTTCTGAAATTCTCATCTGGGAAGTTTTTTCTGCAAATATGTAATTCTCCGTTTTCATTCACACAGGCAGGTACGCCGCTGAAGGTGCCCAGCGTATGCCCCTCACAGGCTGCTGACGCGCCCAAACTATCACTTTCCGCAGAAGCGACCGTGCTGGCGCCCAGTGTACCAAACAGTATAGCCAGCGCCAGCAATACAGCCATTGAGCATTTTCCGTTCCGTCTCATGGTTTGTGCCCTCCTTCAATTGCAATTCTTTAGATATCTTATTTTCGACAGTATTTCTCTATCTTTCATCTTACCACAACGCTGTATTAAAGTCAACATTTTCCTGTAATCGCCTTCCTTCCCGCAATTTTCTCTTTCATATCGGTGTATGAGAGCCAGCAGAAAAGCCTTCCCTTCGGGAAGGCTTTTTTCATTCTGTCGGGATGTAATTTCCCGCAAGGTACCAGCGCATATAAGTGATGTCCAGTACGCTGATAAGGCCATCGTTGTCTATATCTCCCGCAGCAATTTCTGTGCGGTTTCCTGCCGCCATCTGGGAAACGTACAGCGCATCCTCCAGTGTCAGCTGCCCATCCTGATTTGCATCCCCGATAAGCAGATATTCCGCATCAATTACGATGTCTCGCTCAGGCATGGTAATTGTGGTAGTACTGCTACTTGCATCCGCAATCACATCTGTATCGCCGCTCCAGCCTGCAAATCGGTAGCCCCAGCCCCGCTCCGTGTAGGCAGGAACGGCACTCAGCGGAATCTCTTGCCC
>JAGZAC010000182.1 GCA_018370615.1 Clostridiales bacterium | reverse complement strand
GACCGATGCGACTGTTTTGGAGCAGGCGGGATGCAGCGGCAAGTGGTATAGCGGCAACTGGTATAGCGGCAACTGGTATAGCGCCGCCACTAATGTAAACGGTGCCCGGAGGGCCAAATGGCTCCTCGGACATCAGTGTTTAGATTATTTAGTTAAGCGGCCGCTCATCATATGAAAAGTATGTTAAGAAACATCTTTTACAGGAAATCCGTTTGCTTTAAGAAAGCTTTTCACAGTGGAGCTAAATTCCTTATCTTCCGCATATTCATCATGTAGTTGATCAGACAGAAGGTCTTTTATTGTTGCGTTTTTTTCTTTAGCCCAAGATTGCAGAAGTATTTCAACCATCATTATTCTTTCTGTGCGTCTTTCAACTAAAGTAGAGCGGTTTAGTTTTAGAACCTTCTCTGTGACAATCGCCCTATCATTTCCAGGAATAGGCATGACAAGAGGTCCAATGTCGTGTAAAAAATCCTCTGGGGCATCAGTATACGGATTTACAAGGGATAGCTTGGGATTGTAGTACGTTCGTTTTCCAGAGCGATTACACTGTTCACATGATAAAGTCAAATTTGCCCACTCAACGTATAAATCCGGACGTGCATCCCTATTTTTTGGTAATATGTGTTCAATATCACCGTAAGAAATATGTTTGATCTTACTTTCGCAATAAGCACATTTTTCGTGTGTTTCTTTTTCCAAAGCGGTCTTTATTTCAGGGTGATTATAACGATTAGCAACTGTGTCAGATGGCTTATTTCCTGCATTTAGGCAAGCACAGTACTCAGTAGTCCATTCTTTTGCGTGGTCAATAAGAACCTGTGGTTTAGGAGTCTTTTTAATTTTCCTCATTGGCATTATTCTCCTCTACAACACGGGCAATGGAAACTGGAATATAGTCAGATAGTCCGATTTCCGTCAAATCTTGCTTTAAAGCTGCGAGAGTAGCATTGTTAAGTGCTGATCGACTATACTTTGTTACAATATCATTGAGCGTTTTTTCTGCCCAAATCGGTAGTGTGCTGTCGATACCAAGAACATCTCTAAGTATGGCATTGGATGTTCCGGCACGGTTAATATAATCCAATTGACAAGAAAAGACTTTGTTATTATCACTATAATTAAGAACAAAAACATTTGAATCCTTTTCAGCTGTAATCATAAAAGGATTATGTGTAGCTACGATAAACTGGACATTAGGGAATGCCTTGATAAGATTACCTAAAAAATTCCTTTGGAGTTCAGGGTGAAGATGATTTTCTGGTTCATCAATTATTGCAACAAAAGATTCAGAAGTATCTGCAAACATATACAACTGCCAAGTGATATCAATGATGGACGAAATACCACCAGATACAGCATCAATGGGAAAATTTCCTGTTTTTGTACACAACATTACTTCGGGCACAATAACTGAGATGCCTTCAAAGCCAAGCTTTGGAGGCAATACAATTTTAAGAATATCAACATAGCCTTCAAAAAGCTTTTTCGCATTTTCATTGGCAACGACAGACTGATTTCCATATCCAAAAATTGCTAATGAAGCGATTGTTTCTTTGATAAGTGCAATAGCGGATAGCTTGTCTGAATCGCGATATGTATCAAAGACGAATTTTCTATTAAAATCGTCATATTTCTTAAAAATTTGCTCACGAGTAGCAACTGAAGTTGGAATTGTTTTAACTGCTCTGTAAGGAAAACTTGGGCGGTGTGAACTTATGTAAACGCCTTTTTCTTTCTTGCCGCCTTTGGTAGTAATACTATACGTACCGCTGGATACGTTTTGCGGAAGAATCAAATCTGCGATGGTACCATCAGAAAACTCTAATTCTCCTAATTTGTTTTCTACGGCATTCGGAGTATTAGATGCTTTGATAAAAAATCTTTTCCCTATATTTTTCAAGCTATTAAAATACTTTGATATACCTGCTTTATCTTTTTCATAGGAACTTACAAATTGTGGGTTCCAACCTGTACTTTGAGATAGCAGATTAAGGATGGTGGTTTTTCCAGCACCATTTGCTCCAGTCAGTACAGTTAGGTGTGGATGAAAAGATATATCAACATTTGAAAACTGCCGCCAATCACTTATTTTCAGTCGTTTAAACATAAGATAATCCTTTCTTAATTGAAATGAGATTTAGAAAAATTAAAACCGTTCTATAAATGTCCAATTGTGCTTAAATGCAACCTAATATGTATTATCATATGCAATTTCACCAACTAAAGTATACATCCTCATCGGAACAATATCAACCAGCATTCGACAAATATCGGAATAATAGAACGGCGATGATCCCGAGATCACCGCCGTTTTTGCTATTTGGATATGTATTCTGGATTCATGATGCAGATAGTCTTTGGCTGGAGCAATGCCTGCATCTTTTCTTCGAACCGTTTGGAAAACTTGTGATTGCATTCTTCTGGGGCTGGCAGACTGGCGATGATATGGCATATTATACGGAAGAGGATGGGAGAACTTATTACGCTCTTGTTGGATGTGACGCTCATTTCAATCCTTGTGGCGATGTGAAAGCATCAAAATGGAATTATCGTATTAAGTAATTACTATTTTGAATTTTAATCCAGCAAAAAGGGCTCCCAATCATCGATTACCGGACGCTCAGGCTGCCCGCAACGAAAAAAGAGGTCACATGGCTTATCGTCGGGTGGCTTGCCGCGCTCGTTGTGCTGCCGCTTTTGATGCGCTACGGCGTCATGCCGCTGTGGAGAGACAACCTGCACAGCTACAGCCATTTCTCCCCAGATTTCTTCATCAACATTCTGTGTAGTTATGTGCGCTTGGTGCTCGTCAACGTTTTGCTCGTGCACACACTTGCCGTCTGGCGCGTGAAGCGGGAAGAAAAGAAAGCGGACGTCATTTTGTCAAAATAACCTCCCTCCCCGGGCTTGCTCTTCCCTTAATTGAACAAAACTTTGTTTTTGTTCAATTCGTTCCGCCTCCCCCCGACGCCCCGCCGGGGTTATTTTGGTTATTTTGACAAAGTGAGCTTCCCCTTTTTGACCATTTTTTACGGCTTAGAGGTGAACTTCTCTTTGTCAATTTGATTGTGTCATGATAGGATAATCTTGGCGTTATTTTGACAAGGTGAACTTGTCATTTTAACTCTTTTTTTGTACCTACCCCTGCTGTTCACCTTGTCATTAATGTTGCTCCGTTTCGTGTGTCATGATTGAATACGGCGCCAATTGAACCGGCAGCATCCGATGAGTTTCGTGAACTCTTCCGAATAACAGAAATTCAACCGATCCCAGCAGATGATGTAATGCTTAAGCTTCGCTTGCAGAAACCGTAAGGTCACAGTTGATCGCGGGCGGAGTCCTCTTCCGATTTTATTTAGCTGCCCCATTACTTAGGCAGACTGTGGCCGCCATAGGTTGTAATGGCGGGGTGAAGCTCACTTTGACAACGGGAACTTTTATCCGGTCTGCTCTGCTGTGCCAAAAATTGGCGATTACCGCACAAAAATACTGCAATCCCCCCTTCTCTCACCTATTTTACGTCTAAAAAACGCATTTTGATGGGCATCTACGGCAGTTCTCTTTCCAGAGTATATTACATAAGGAACTTCACTTTTACATTCAAGCCCGCTCCGCTCACCGCCTTTATCCCCGGAGCATGACCCTTGCGCGGAGTACACCGTCCTGATAGGTAAACGCGCTTGCCCCGCCGGAGCGCTCCGCGATGTGGCGGACGGATTGAAGGCCCACGCCGTCCCCCTTCCGCTTGGAGGAGCGAAAGACGCCGTCTTTTTCCTTCACCGTACCGTCGAATGGGTTTTCGACCTCGATGAGCAGCAGACGCGAGGCGTGAAGATAGGCAGTCACCGTGATCTGCCGCCGGACGGCCGCGGTGCGCAGGCTGGCCTCCAGCGCGTTTTCCAGCAGGTTTGAAAGCACCAGGCACAGGTCCATCTCATCCACGGGCAGTGTTTCCGGCAGATCCAGCCGCACATGGATGGGGATCTCCTCGCGCCCGCACAGCCCGCAGTAGTAGCCGACCACGCTGTCCGCCGCGCTGTTTTCGCAAAAGCGCGTCTCCAGACTTGGGATCCGTGATACGCTCCGCGCCAGAAATTCACGCAGGCCCTCCATGTCGCCTTCTTCGACCAGCATGGAGATCTGATTGAGCTGGTGACGCAGATCGTGCCGCGCCTGCCGCGCCTCCTCGATGGCGGCTTTCAGGCTTTCGTACCGCTGCCGCTGCATGATCAGAAGCTGGTTTTCCTGCCGGAGCCTTGCGTTGCGGTTCAGGCTGACAGCCATCAGCAGGAAGATCGCATAGAAGCAAAGCAGCAGCATCAGCAGCGCGATGCTGAACACGATGTAGACCTGTAAGACACGCCCGGTCTGGAGCGTTGCCTGATAGCGTGGGGTCATAACGATATTGAGCAGGATAAATATCAGGGGCAGTACCCAGAACACATACCACGTCTGCGCGAAATGGTCGTCCTCC
>JAGZAC010000181.1 GCA_018370615.1 Clostridiales bacterium | reverse complement strand
ATCCGGTCATCCACCATCAGGAGATTCAGGCCCTCGTGACCGTCCTCCTCATGAACAGCGGAGATCAGCATACCCTCGGAATCAATGCCCATCATCTTTCTGGGAGGCAGGTTCACGATGGCGATGGCCGTCTTGCCAACCAGCTCTTCCGGCTCATAATATTCATGGATGCCGCTCAAAATCACACGATCCGTGCGCTCGCCGTCATTCAAAGTGAACTTCAGCAGCTTCTTGGACTTCTTCACCGCTTCGCAGGCCAGGATCTTCACGGCACGGAAATCGGACTTGGCGAAGGTTTCAAAATCCACCATGTCCTTGAAGATGGGTTCGATCTTCACGTTGGAGAAGTCGATCTTCTCCTGCACGGGAGCCGCGGCAGGCGCGGAAATGGCCTTTTCAGCCTTCTTGTCGGTATCCAGCGGCTTCATCGTCGGGATTTTGAAGAGCACAACTTTGTCATGTTTCATCACGCCTCATCTTCCCCTCGATCCCCTAATAACACTGGATTTTACTTTCCATCATGTTTTATCTTACCCCGTCATAGGATAGGCAAATGGGGTAAAATTTGGGGTAACTCCCGTGCCGTTTTGAATACACATCAGATGGTAGCACATTATATATTATACACGCCCTGTTTCCCCGTGTCAAATAGAGGCTATGACGAAAAAAGAGGGATGCCAAAAGCATCCCTTTATAATCGCTGCTCACTCAGTTCTGCCCTTTAGTTTTCCCACGAGTGCCGATACCAAGGCAACCGTATCATCGTCCAGAGTTGACACGTCAACAACCTTTGGAGCATCCACGCAAACCAAATAATCAACGCTAACACCATATAACCGTGAAAGGCGAATCAAAACTTCAATAGAGGGAGCTTTGCTTGCCGTCTCATAAGCAGAAATCATGGTTTTTGAGACGCCGACCCTGTTTGCTACCTGCAGTTGTGTCAATTTTCTTGCTTCACGGAGTGCCCGCAGTTTTTCAGAGCAGTCAACCATAAGCTATTCCCCCTCCCGCCAATAGTGTACCAGCGAAGAAACCGCTTTTAGGAGACTTTAGATAAACCAAAAGTTGACTTTAGGTGGAAAGAAGCTATAATTATGGTATAAATCCAAACCGCTATCAAACGGTGAAAGGAGACGCCCATGATAAACCCGAAACGGTTCGCCTGGTTCTGTTGTGCCCTCTCCGTGTTACTTCTCTTATGTTCAGCGTGCGCAGAAAGTAATGTTAATTCGGGAGCTAATCAAGAAGACATCAGCTATACAGAAATAGCCGTTGCCGCAGTGGAAACAGCATTAAAAGACCGCTTGAAAAATCCCGAGTCCTTGCAAGTACACAGTGCGAATCTCGACGGGGAAAGTTTTGAAAATGATACTGCCTATTTTGGTACGATTATTGTTGACTATTCTGCGCAAAACAGCTTCGGTGGATACAATCGGAATACTGCAAAAAGCTATGTAGAAATATCAAAAGTGGATGGCGTTGTTACCGAGCTTGACGAAGCATCCTACTATAATCGGCGGATAAAAGCACAGTTTGGTGACGGATTATGTTCTATTGTTGACGGTATTCCGTTGCAGCTCATCTGCTCAGATGAGCATTACTCTCAACTATTGACGATAATTAGGAAAGAATGTGGCGATTTTTCCACTTTCACATACAAAAGCGGTGCAAAAGAAGTATCCTGTGTTGCGAATGCGGGAGACTTAGAAGGTACAGCAACTTTTTTGTTCTACCCGGAGAATGAAAAAATCTGGCAAATCAATTTCTTTTGGTCTGATGGGCAATCCTATTACGACGGTACAAATGCTTATACTCTCGGGACTGAGTATATCGCTACACTTAACGACGTGGACGAATTAAAAGAACAAATAGATAACGCTCTAAATATCCCCCACGGAAAAATAATCGAAACCACAGAGACCTTCTTCCACGATTATGAATGTTGCTGGAGCCTGGTAGAGGGTATATACATCAAGTTAAGTTGGACTATAAATGATACAAACGATACCATCGCTCACATCCAGTTGCTTCTCTGTAATGATGTAAATGAAAAGGCATCTTAATTGAAAAATCTTATTATCAAAAGCCATCTCGAAAGAGGTGGCTTTTTCTCCATATTTCAGTGTTTTCCAATCGTAGACGGTAGTTTTCGGTGAGTTGTTCATAATATGCTATCCTGTACCATGTGCATGGAGGTAATGCACATGATTATTGATCTTTCTGTACGTTTAAGGCAACTGAGACTGGACAAGCGGCTGCGGCAAGACCAAGTGGCGCGGTTGGTGGGTGTTTCCAAGGGGGCAATCTCGGCATATGAGACGGACATACGGCAACCCTCTTATGATGTACTGATCCGGCTGGCAAATCTCTACCGTGTGAGCACTGACTATCTTTTGGGGCGGCAAGATGTAAGAATGCTGGATATATCCGGCCTTACTACCGCAGAGGCGGCAGCAATCAGTAATCTTGTAGCCTCCATGACTGCGAAAAATCAAAAACTGGAGGATATGCAAACATGAAAAAGATGTTAAGCCTTTTGCTTGTTTTTACGCTTGTGCTATCTATGGCTACAAGCGCATTTGCGGCAGAGGGTACAGATTGCGGCGAACAGCCGCAAGATCAAGAAGATCAAACAGCCCCCACAGTTTCTACACTGGAAGAACTGCAAGCCGCTATTGCTGCCGCAAAGGATGGGGATACCATTGCTATATCAGAAGAAATCACGCTTGACGCTGTAACATTGGAAACAAACAAGCGCATTGTCATCATAAGATCCGATACATATCCTTCAGGTACTCTTATCCGCCTTTATAATGGCGCAAAAATATCTGGGTTCATTTTTGAGGAACCAACGGATTCTACAATTATTTGTGTTTCATCCTGGGAAACAGCTATTGAAATAAAGAATTGTCAATTTATAGGCAATTCTATGAATACGCAATCTTTCATAAATGCGTATGGCGGAATAAACTATCCAAATCAAGTCAGAATTGATAGTTGCTATTTTGATGGAGCTACAAAAAGCGCAATAGTATGTACTAATGGGCTTACTTTGACCATTACGGATAGTGGATTTACAGATAATTCTTCTTTAACTCAAGGAGGCGCAATTTACAGTAGCAGTACACTTATACTTGATAATTGTATTTTTACAGGTAATAAAGCCGTTTCAGGCGGTGGTGTATATTGTAGCGGTGATCTGACAATTACCGATTGCCAATTTAGTGAAAACCAAATTGAAAATAAAACGTTTGGTACTGATATTCTATCTTTGGGTATACTGACCATGACCGATGATCCGCGGGACGGCACAGGATACTATGAAGAGTCCACAGGCGAAAAGATTGTATTGCCGCTTACCGATTACGCAAGTACCGCAAAGCTAATTTTCTTGACAGATGAACAGGCAGCGGAGTATTTTGCACCTGAAGAACCTGATAATCCCGATGAAGAACCAGACACCCCCGAAACACCCTCAGAGCCGCCAGAACAGCCCGATAACGGCGAGGATGGAGATGCACCCATTGAACCTGAAGAATCGCCTACAACGCCTGAAGGGCCGCAGGACAAGCCTGATAGCAGCGATGATGATTATGAGCCGCCTGTATATCGTCCAGTGCGTCCTACAAAGCCCGTTGAACCAGAGCCGCAGCCCGCTCCCTCTCTGATTTGCAATAACGCTGTGATTGATACATCTCGCTCGGCTAAACTACAAGGGTATGGGGATGGCTTACTCCATGAGGATGATTCACTTTCACGTGCGCAAATGGCAACCATAGTATATCGGCTGTTGGATGATGAGAGCGTGGCTGCGTTAAGTGTGCCATCCAGCTCCTTTACCGATGTGGATGCCAGTGCTTGGTATGCGCCCTTTGTGCTGACGCTGGCTGATGCTGGCGTTGTTGGAGGTACAGGCAACGGATATTTTGCGCCTGACAGTCCGACAACATGGGTACAGCTCTTGACCGTGCTGGGGCGCTTTGTGGAGCGACAGGAATGCGCCTTACAGCATATCCGATATGATGGATGGGCGAGGCCGGCCATTGAAACGGCTGTTGCTCTCGGATGGATTGAGGACAGTGCCGAGATTGTCCCCGACGATGTGATAACCCGTGGAGAGGCGGTTGAGCTTATTAACATGGTGCTAAAGCAATACAGATAGGCCGAAATTGTAGAGCCGTAACCAAGAGCAGATTGAGCGGGTGGGTAGGAGTCCCTTTTTACTGAAATGTAAGATATCCCCCTTGGGATAAGGAGGCGTCCGCTCGAAGTCCTAACTTTTGAACATTTTTAAGGGTACGCAATAGAAGAAAGGTACTGGGAGCATATATCAGATAAAATGTGGTTTTGAAAATGTGATGGCTCCCCCGGTGTGGCGGGCCTCTCCTCGCTCCCTCGGCAAAGCAAAACCCCCGGTGCGAACCGGGGGCGCTTGCCTTTTGAGACGTTATGCCGTTTCGCTGTGTCTGATATGCTGCAAC
>JAGZAC010000180.1 GCA_018370615.1 Clostridiales bacterium | reverse complement strand
AGCGCCTGCAACGCCTCTTCTACACAAAAATCTACATATTTTCTCTGCGAGACATCCCGTGTCTGTGCCCGTTTGAGACAAAGGATCTGGCAAACAAGCGAATTACTGCCGTCATATAGCCCGTATTTCCGGGCAATTTCGGCATGGACGGGGAACCTTTCCCTGAGTGCCTCGTACAATTTTTCTGGCCGGCTCAACATCCCCGCCGCATCCTCGAAAAAAACAAACGGAATTTCATTTTGTATCAGATACAAGGAGAAATAAAAATGTGCCCCCGCTACGTATATCTGTGCAAAGGAAGCAATATCATACGGAATTACCTGTCTGCAGCAGCGCGCCACATCCTCCAGGATATGGGCCTCATCCCGATGGGGGATATGCAGATAAGGGAACAGGTATACCTCGTCAAAAAAATGATTTTCCGTAAGCGCTCGATACTGGGGGTACTTTCCTACGATGAAATCTGGCAGGATCAGCACCGCTTTTTCCCTTTTATGAAAGTACAAGCGATGCAGCATCACCTCCAGCAGCTGATAGGAGCTGACTGCATGGTACAATACCGCCGGTCCGCCTCTAGACAATATGGATTTCATCCATCAGCTCCTCCAGGCCCTTCATAAATTTTTTGTTGCCACGGCTGCAGGGAAGGAGCATCGGCGCATAAGCGTCCCGCCCACTGATGGGGATCTGCCACCCGAGCCGCTGTTCTACCTTTGTAAACTGCTCTACAAAATCTAGTATGCCCCTGTGTATTTCCTGAATACGCCCGGCGGCAGGTGATTTTTCCTTGAATCGACAGACAGCATTTCCCTCCTGATCCAGATAAAAGCCGATAAGGCTTCCCTCCGGCGCGCCCAGGAGCAGCTCCCAGTATAAATTGTGGCCTCGGACAGGGTCATGGAATTTCCAAAGGTCCCGGTTTTCTCTCTGGGAATAAAGATAACTGACCATCTGTCCCCGCAGCAAAAATGGTTCTCCGGCGTCCGCCTCCGGGGAATGACCGGTATTTGTCCCCGCCACGATGCCGGTGATACTGCAGCCGATTTTCCAAAGTCGGCCCACGGCAGTATTCAGCATAACGGCTCCGCTTCCGGCCCAGCCGATGTCCACTGCCACAGCCGCAGAGCAGTCCCGAAGAATACTGCTAAAATATATTCCCCCCGCTGTCACTTGCTCTTCATAGGCTGCAAGAACCTGCTCCCAGTTGTCTATGAAATATTTTTTTATCCTTTCCATATTTTTATGCGTCAGCTCCTCCTCCGGCTTTACACCTGTCTCTCTGCAAAGGGAATGCAGCATCTGCGTCAGCTCCATCCCCTCCAGAATTTGCCGGATGGTATAGTGCTGATCTGCCTTATGATACAGAAATCTGCGAAAATAATCATACTTATAATATCGCGCCGTCAGCTTGACCGCCGTCAGTCTGGACCAATAGACATACTCCGTGTTTTCGCTCTCCCCTGGGTACATCCGCCGGTAAGCCTTCAGAAGCACCGCCCCGTCTCTGGACAAAAAGAGGATTTTCTCGATTCCGTGGCTTCGGACATAATCGTGGATAAAACGGCAGTATCCGGTCACAAACAGTCCGCCGTACAGATACCCGTATTCGTATTCTCGGGAAAAGGCGTTCAGCCCACAATGAACGTGCGTATTGGCTAGTCCTCGGTACACGCTTCCTGTCAGAGAGGACATATCTTGGGTTCGAAACTGCTCTCCTGCATGCTGGACGTTGGGATACAAATATGCCTCTATGTGGTGGCGCGGTGCCTGCTGTCCATCGGAAAACGGATGATCCCCTACATGAACGTACGTACCTGCCCTGCCCGTTTTTTCCCGCATAATGCCATACAGCCGGCCGTCGCTTTTGGAGGCGCCCCAGTCGCTGGAAACAAAATAGTCTTCAAAGGGCCCATAACCGCATCCCATCAACAATTCTCGGATCCGCCCCCCTTCAAGATACATATCCGAGGTTGCCACCAGCCGCCTGCCCTGGCTTTGCAGCTTCTGTACAACGCGAAGCATATACGGATTTGCATAGCAGCTTTTCTGCTCATATTCCCATTCTACCTGCATTCCCACCACCTTGGAAATTCCGGTCTCTTCTTCCATCATGTCCCAGATTTCTTCAAAGGTTATCTCCCACGTCCCCTTCTCTTCATATTTCTTCTTTCTAGCCCGCGCCTCGATTTCCATACGAATGCGCTGGAAATCCGGGTACTGCAGCTCCATTCCCACCAGCAAAAAAACGTCCGTGGGGTGGGAAAACGGACGGAAGAGAAGCGTATCAAATACGTCAAAAGAGACGACATCGTATGCCGCCAGCTTTGCAGCAAAGGCTTCGGGAGACTCTCGTGCAGACAGAGACGACTCGCTGCCTTCGCTGTAAAGATTTTTTTCTTCATACATCGGAAAACGCTGCGGTTTTCCAAGGCTTCGGCAAAAGAAAAGATAATACTGTATGTTCAGCCAGAGCAGATACAAAAGCGCCGCCCAGCGTTTCCCATGCTGCTGCCGGAAATGCAAATATCTGTCCCGGATTCCCGGCACCCGATTCACCAAAACCCGGTATATCCATTGCTTCACACCTTATCCCTCCTTCATTTTTTCATAAACACTGCAGACCTCCTTCGGATCTCCTATTCCCATCAGGCGCCCCTTTTCTATCCAAATCACCTTTGTGCAGTTCTGCCGGATGGTGGAGGTGGAATGGGACACAATCAGCACAGTGGAGCCGCCGTGGATCATCTCCCGAATCCGTGCCTCACTTTTTTTTCGGAAAAACATATCTCCCACGCTCAGCACTTCATCCAGAATCAGGATTTCCGGCGTGTCCCGCACCGTCGCAATGGCAAACCCCAGCCTAGACACCATGCCTGAGGAATAGTTGCGCACTTTTTCCTCCATGAAGCCTTCTAGTTCTGCAAACTGTACAATATCGTTAAATTTTTCATCAATATATCTTTTGGTATACCCGATAATAGCTCCGTTTAGATAGACATTTTCCCGCCCGGTGAGTTCCGGATCGAAGCCCGTTCCCAGGGTGAGCAGCTGCACCTTCCGCCGATCTACCTGAACCTGTCCGCTGGTGGGGACAAGCGCCCCGGAGATAATTTTGAGAAGTGTGCTCTTTCCCGAACCGTTTGTCCCGATGATTCCTACCACTTCGCCCTTTTCCACACGAAAACTGATATTGTCCAGTGCCGTAAATATCTCATGGCGGTGCTCCCCCCGCAGCTTGCGCACCAGCAGCTCCTTCAGACTGGTGGCCTCATCCTTCGCCCGCCGAAACCGCATTGTCACATTTTGTACAACAATTTCCGCCTGTCCTGTATTGCTCTGTACCGGCATCCTTCTCCTCCATCATATCTTCTGCAGAATCTTGCTGCGACATCTCCGAAATATCCCATACCCAAGTCCATAGATCGCCGCTGCCCACAGGATCATCTGCAAAAATTCTACAGTATCCGGCAGTGTTCCGTACATCACAGCCTTCCGCAGACAATGGATATAGGTATAAAGGGGGTTGTTCCAAATCACCACCCGGATAAATCCCTGGAGCTGTTCCACCGGATAAAAAATGGCCGAGCAGTACATCCAAAGGGTCAGCACCACCGAATACAAGTGCTTGATATCTCCAAAAAATACATACGCCGTCGCCATCATATAAGAGATACCCAGAGAAAAGACAATCAGACAAAAGATAACTACCGGGGAAAACAGCATTGTCCATTTGGGGGTCACCTGGAATACGACCAGCATCAGCACATACGCCACCAGGGAATAGCCGAGATTGATCAGCGCTGTATACACCCGGGTAAGGATAAAAAGGTCCATGGGAAACTTGACCTTGAGAAGCAGCATTTTGTTGTCCACCAGCGTCGTCATGGCGGCATTGGTCGCACCTGTGAAGGTCTGCCATAGAATATAGCCTGTCAGATAATAAATGGGATAGTTTTCTATAGAACGCCGAAACAGCTGGGAAAAAATCAGGGAAAGGACCGCCATGGAGAGCAGCGGGTTCAAAACACTCCACACAATTCCCAGATAGGATCTGGCATATTTGCGCTTGATTTCCCGTGCCGTCAGCTGCCGGACCACGAACGCAAACTGTTTACGTTGCTGCACGTCGCTCATGTTTCCTCTCCCTTTCTTTCCGGAAATGGCGCATCTTTCGCAGCTGGCGCGCTGCCTGATACAGTCTGTACTGGTGCAAATGGCGCCGAACCCGTTTCCCGCTGCGCACTGCACTTCCCTCGTACCAGGCGCTTTCCCGGACGGGGCCCTTTTTCCGTCCTGTCGTCAAGAGCAGCTTCGGCAAAAAATGATGTGCGCGCAGCTCTTCCTCCATCAGGGGCGCGGCAATCTGCCGTTCTTCTCCTTCCAGTACGTCGTCAGAAAATGGCAGGCTTCCGAAAACCTCTGCCTCCCTCCTGGACGGCCGCCCCATAAACTGCCCCAGCAATTTACAGATTACGCGTCTGTCCTCATGAAGCGCACTTTCATCAGGGAGACTATCCTGCACTTCTGCAA
>JAGZAC010000179.1 GCA_018370615.1 Clostridiales bacterium | reverse complement strand
CCATACGGTTACCCATTCTTCATGCCAAAGGAGGAATTTATTGAATGCTATAAAAAATCAGCGATTAAACTTGGAGGAAGTCGGTTGAAATTTGCAGAAATAAATACGATACTGGATAAGATTGTTTTTGCCTTGGCGTATTAAAAAGTGAAAAAGGAAAGGTAGTTGTGAGGCTATCTTTCTTTTTTTCGATTTTTATTAAAGAATCATCTTGCTGTTCTTATATATTTCGTACCTTTACCGTAAATAGCAAAACGCTATATTCAGGTGTGCCAGATACCGTAATAAATCCAAAGGCATGGTAACTCATTTTCTCAGGCGCAACCACATGCTGTATTAAGTCCATCGGGTTAATGGCAAATTTCAGAGTTTTCTTATCAAGTACTTCTGCTTTATCAGTGGAGGATACAACTGTTTACTAATTTTTAAAACAAAATTTAATATGAATGATATAATGTATTATTCGGAATTAGCAGAAGAATATTATGAAACTGCTTGTCCAAAGTTTGCTATTAATGGTTACGAAAAAAATGTATTAATAGATACCGATACGGAAAGATGTATTTTTATATCCGGTGACATTGAGCTTAATGAAGAACAACTTCTTTTTCGTTGCAAACGTTCAAAGGGAAAAACAATCATTAATCTGAAAAACAATATTAGAAAACCTAAAAAAGAAGAAGAACTTTTCCCTACGGATACTAGAAAAAGATATGAAGGAAAAATCAGAATTGAAAAAGAAACGTTGAATGATGGAGCTATCTTTGAAAATGAGTATATCCTTCTACCGCACGAGTTAAAAGAAGGTTCTCATCTATTGACTAGAATCAGTAATTTAGATCACTATCTGGATACCTATACCAATAATCGGGCATACTATCGGGATAATTTTGAAATACTAGCAGACTTGGAAAAACAAGTAGCCAATGCTGAATTGGGTTTTCTACCAAAATGTATACTAATTTCGTATAAAGATGACGGTGATGTGATATTTTTCTTTTCATATTTCGAAGAGGATAATATGGGAAATCCATATCATATATGATATTTTCCGTGATAAAAGCGTCTGTGATCTGCACCAGGCCATCTGTTCCGTTTACGGTGGATACAATAATGGAATAGTAAATTTTTTCAGTGTCCTCCTCATACCAGCCAGTTTTGGAGATGCTGATATCGGTCTCCTCCTCTTTGGGAGTTACCGTAATAACAGCGCCGGCGGCACCAAAATCGATGCTTTCCTGGCCGCCTTCTCCGGTTGCGGTCACCAGACCTTCAAACGTCAGATAACCGGTAAAGGCGCTGCCGTCGGCAAAGGCATCATAAAATGTGATGGTAATAAGTCCGTTTGGATCTATTTCATAGGTACCTACCTCCTCACTGTCGCTCCAAACTGCGCCGGTTTCCTTTTCATCCAGACCAATTCCATTTGGAAGCTGGTAATATACCGTTTTTGCATCGGAGGTCACGGTGCCTGCACCGACCGTGTAGTAAAGGGTGACTCGGATGGCGTCGCCGCTGATAAATTCTGTACCGGCTACCCATTCATTGCCGACAATCTTCTCCATGGTGATACTGGTGATGTAGGGCGTAAGATCTTTCCCGGCCTCCTGCGTGATGCCTGGCAGTGTCAGCAGAGCCGCTGTCACAACCACCGCTAAAGCCGCTGAAACGGCAGCGATTATTTTCCAGCGCCTATGCAATTTATTTTCTCGTATGCGTTCCGGCACGCTGTTTTTTTCATTTTGTCGTTTCACGGCAAACCCTCCCTTCCGAAGTTTTTCTACGGAACCTCTTTCTCCAAACGGCCAGATTCGAAAAACCAGCCTTCCCACCACCTGTTCCTCTGCAACGCATCCTATGGCACTGTTTCTTGAATCACTGGAGGTGCTGCGATGGTCTCCCATGACGAAGTACCGTCCGTCCGGTACCTGATAGGGAAGCTCTATGTCGCAATCTCCAAGTACCTTTTCCGTCAAATAGGATTCCTCCAAAGGCTCGCCGTCAATACGCACATTGCCGTCGGCGTCGATGTCCACCCATTCCCCCGGAAGGGCGATTACACGCTTTATGAGAACTTTATTGTTATAATAAAACGCAATTACATCGCCGCGCTTATAGGAACCCCCTCTTGTGGCAATGACGATATTTCCAGCGTTCAGGGTCGGCGCCATGGAAGTGCCGTAAATCTTCAGCACGGGAAGCAAAAACGTGGACACCAGCACGGTAACGGCTACAGCGACAATCAGTGTGGAGACGGTACCGCGCAGCAGCCTTTTGCTGCGGCTGCGATCTTTTTCCCGCTTTAGCTCCGCCTCCAGCTGCCGCACCGTAGGCGGCGGAACTTTCCGATTTCGCTTCATACCGGTACCCTGTTTATAGCTGCCCATGGAGGTGCAACAGTTTTTTCAACTCCTGATGATTTTCGTAAAACGTCTGCAGCCGCTTGGATACTTCGTTCCAATAGGCTTCCGACCGCTGCTTTGCTTCTGCTTCCATCGCCACGCATTTTTCTCGGCACGCCGCTTCCATTGCCTCGCACTTTTCTGCCGCAGCTTTTATCATCTCGTCGGCCTTAGCTCTGCTGTCCGCATCCCGCTGTGCGCAGATTGTCGCCTGTCGGTCATTGAGACTGCGAATATTCTCTACATATTGTTGGCCGGCTGCCTGTGCGGCTTCAAAAATTCCGTTGATTTGAAGGGCGGCCACCGCAATGGACCCCGCTTCGTTGATGGCAATTTCTCTGCTTTGCAGCGCTTTCCTGGCCTTCTCCAGCTCCTCTCTTAAATGGCTGCGTTCCTTTTCGTATTCAATTTTTAAGGCTTCCAGCGTTTTTCCCTGTTCGATCATCATTTCCAAAAGATCTTTTCTGCTCAGACGATGCAGATCTTGTTCCGTCACGATATTCCAACCTCCTGGTCCGCTTTTTTATATAAATGGAGAGGATAGCACCTTTATGATTCGTTTTCCATTCTATGCTTTGTTTACGCGAAGTGCTTATAAATCCGGCGCCCGATTTTCCGTTCCTTCCACATAATTTGCATTATGTGGAAAAAGCGCCTCCGGATTTTTGCAAAGACTCTAACCTGACAGTCCAAAATATGCAGCAGGCAAAAAATAATGCATAAAAAATAAAGCTTCCCTATTTGTAATTATGGGAAAGCTCCTTTTTGATGCCCAAGATTAGGAAAAAACTTTAAAAGCCTATTGACAATGCGGCTGATTTTTGGTATATGTAATATGCATACGCTTTTTACAGCTGCTTCCTTCCACATAATGCAAATTATGTGGAATTTTTTTGTCAAACCATGACCAAACCGAGGGCGTCTATCCTTTTGCGGTGCTCATAACCGAAGGAAGCGATATAAATGCGTGTTGTGTTGATGCTGGAGTGCCCCAAAATGTCCGCCAATCGGGCGATGTCCTTATCAATAGAGTAAAAACATCTTGCAAACAGGTGTCTCAGATTATGGGGGAATACCTTTTCCTCCCGCACCCCCGCACTCTGGCAAAGGGCCTTCATCATTTTCCAAATATGCGACCGATCCAAAGGCCTGCCGGTACGTGTCGTGAATACAGGACCCGAAGTAATTCGGTTCTGGCGCAGATATTCCCGCAGTGCTCGTCCCAGCTTCCCGGGAAGAAGGATGGTGCGGTTTTTCCCCTTCAAATAAATTGCGGCGCGGCCGGCGGCCACCGCTTCCGCTGTTATAAACTGCAGCTCAGATACCCGGATGCCTGTGCCGCAAATGGTTTGCAGCAGCAGGGCTAGCTTTTCGTTTCCCTTCTGCTTTGCAGCTTCTACCAAACGTGCATATTCTGCTTTGGTCAGCTCCTTCTCCTTGGGGCTGAAGGTATTTCTTTGAATTTTCAATTGCCGAACACGCAGCTGTGGCTCTCCAATGAAGGAAAAAAAGCCGTTGATGGCGGCGAGCTTGGCATTTACGCTGGTGGGCTGATATGCCTTCTGCAGCGTTTCTTTATACTGAATGACCCGTTCCTTTGTCACCGGCCCATTGCCCAGATAGACAAAGAAGTGTAATATGTCCCTTTGATATTGCTTTCTTGTTGCCAGACTTTTTTCTTCAAATGCCAGATGCTGTACATACTCTTCAATTTTGTCCTTCATAAAATCCCCTCCCTGTTTTTCCTGTGATTTGTGTTTGGATTTATTTTATCATTTGTTTTTTGGATTTCGGTGCTGTCGTCACGGTTACAATAAAAAGATGAACAAATTCTCTGTAAATTATGCACGCTGTGAAAATCGAAGCACTATGATAAGATTATTTCATCCGAATCGGCAGGGGCGTTGCCCTGCTGTGCCTAATTCCTGCAATTAAGGGAGAAAGTAACAACCCCTCCGCCGCCTGCGGCGCCACCTCCCTAGGAGTTGTGCAGCAACTCCCGCACTGGGGAGGCTTGAGTTTGTGCAGGTCCCCTTGCGGGGAGATGCGCAGCATCTCCGGGGGCATGCCGGCACTATTTATTTTTAAGGCTCCCTTGTGTAAAGGGAGCTGTCGACGTAGTCGACTGAGGGATTGT
>JAGZAC010000178.1 GCA_018370615.1 Clostridiales bacterium | reverse complement strand
TTGGCACAGCACACCTTATATCCACCTGGCACCTTTTTCGCCTGTGCCAGCAAATCAGACACTCCCGTCTCCACTTGAGAAGTCTGATTCAACACGGCGTTTTCCCCAGCAATGCGAACCGCCACCGGGTCAATATCGCAGGCAAAGCAGCTGCCCGCTCCCAGCTTTGCGGCGCAAATTGCCAGGATTCCGCTGCCGCAGCCTACGTCCAGCATGGCATCTCCCGGATGAATATACTTTTCCAGCAGCATAGCGCACAGCCGTGTGGTCTCATGGGTTCCCGTTCCAAAAGCCATCCCCGGATCCATCAGAACCACAATCTCCCTGTCTGCAGGCTCATACTTTTCCCACTGGGGTACAATCACCAGCTTTTCTCCCGTTTTGATGGGCTTATAATATTGCTTCCAGGAGTTTGCCCAGTCCTCCTCATGCACACCGATACACTCTACTTGCGCAGGGATTTCCAGTTCTGCAAGCCTGCCTCGGATAAACCCTTCCGATTCGGCAGGACTTTTTTCTGGGGGAATAAATACGGAAACGGATACTACTGTCCGATCCTGCTCCAACAGCGCTTCATCGATTAAATCTCCGTATACTCCGTCCAGCTCCTGTTGAATATCGGAGTAATCCTCTACCATGAGAGAATTGTCCACCATACTCATGACCGCGCACAAATCGTCCTTGTACTGCTGCGGCGCCGTCACTTTGATCTGTATCCAGGCATCCATTATGAGTCCTTTCTAAAGAACTTCTTCATAAATTTTTCTTTCTTGGAATGATTGCCGCTGCTGCAGGAATCGTTAAACTGCCGCAGCAGGTCCTTTTGCTTTGCGTTGAGGCCCTTGGGTACTTCCACCACTACTGTAATGTACATATTTCCCCTATTTTTGGAATTGACCACCTGCACGCCCTTGTTTTTCAGCGTAAAGGTCGTGCCTGTCTGTGTTCCTTCGGGAATATTCAATGTTTCGTTTCCATCAATGGTGGGGACCTTTAGCTGTGCCCCCAACGCCGCATCTGCAAAGGTGACGGGAACATCACAGTATATGTCGTATCCGTCCCGCTCAAAAAACGCATGGGGACGCACGCTGACAGAAATGGTGAGATCCCCGGCAGAGCCGCCGTTCCTGCCGTCACTGCCTTCTCCCCGCAGGACAATCCCCTGTCCGTCGTCAATTCCCGCAGGAATCGATACCTCCAGCTTCTTAGTCGCCCGGACGTATCCCCCGCCACGGCAATTTTTGCAGGGGGTTTCAATGATTTTCCCCGTTCCCCGGCACCGATCGCAGGTTTTGGTGGTCTGCATCAGCCCAAAGGGCGTGCGCTGCTGGGCGTTCACCTGGCCCCGTCCGCCGCAGTCGGGACACTGCTTGGGGCTTGTTCCCTTCGCTGCGCCGCTTCCGCCGCACTCCGGACATTTTTGAATTCGCTGATACTGCACCTCTTTTTTGCAGCCGAAAACTGCCTCTTCAAAGGTAAGGGTTACCCGCAGCCGCACATCGTCCCCACGAATAGGGCCGTTGGCTCTGCGGGAAGAGCCGCCTCCAAAAAAGCTGGAAAAAATATCCGATATATCAAAACCGTCAAAGCCAAAGCCACCGCCGCCTCCAAAACCGCCGGAAGAGGGGTCGAATGCCGAATGGCCGTACTGGTCATATTTTGCTTTTTTATCTGGGTCGGAGAGGACGTCATATGCTTCGTTGACTTCCTTAAATTTCGCCTCTGCCACCTTGTCGCCGGGATTCATATCCGGGTGATACTGCTTTGCCAGCTTCCGATATGCTTTCTTTATTTCGTCCTCGGACGCTCCCTTTGAAAGGCCCAGCACTTCATAATAATCACGTTTTTCTGCCATGTACTGTCTTACCCTTCCCTATGAAATTGGGGATATGGCCGATAGGCGGGAAACAGCCGGGGCAAAAATCCGCCCCGGCAGCCCGGCCTGTTCGCCTATGCAATTTTACTGGTTTGTATCACTCTTATCCTCATAATCGGCACTGTAGAAGGTTCCGTCTCCGCTGGCGCCCGTGTTGCCGGCGCCAGCACCAGGGTCTCCAGTAAATCCAGCACCTGCATCCGTCCCGGCGCCATTTTGCTGGTACAGCTTTTCGCTGATTTTATAGAAGGATTTCTCCAATGCTTCCATATCTGCCTTGATAGCTTCTGTATCGCCGCCTGCAAGAGTTGCGCGAAGCTTTTCCACAGCGGACTGCACCTCTGCTTTTTCTCCGGCGTCTACCTTGTCGACCAACTCTCCCAGAGTTTTCTCACACTGGAATGCGAGGGATTCCGCACGGTTTTTGATTTCAATCGCTTCCTTCTGCTTCTTGTCCTCTGCAGCAAATTTTTCTGCTTCCTTGACAGCCTTATCGATGTCCTCCTGAGACATGTTGGTAGAGGACGTGATGGTAATATGCTGCTCCTTGCCGGTCCCCTTATCCTTTGCGGATACATTTACAATACCGTTGGCATCAATATCAAAGGTAACTTCGATCTGGGGCACGCCTCTGGGGGCAGGTGCGATGCCGTCCAGGGAGAAGCGACCCAGAGTGGTGTTGCCTGCAGCCATCTCCCGCTCGCCCTGAAGCACGTGGATTTCCACAGAGGTCTGACCATCTGCTGCTGTGGAATATACCTGGCTCTTCTTTACAGGAATCGTGGTATTGCGGTCGATAATCCGGTTGAATACGCCGCCCAGCGTTTCAATGCCCAGAGACAGGGGTGTTACGTCCAGCAGCAGCAGGTCTTTTACATCACCGCCCAGGACGCCGCCCTGGATGGCTGCACCGATGGCAACGCATTCGTCCGGGTTGATGCCCTTGAAGGGTTCTTTGCCTGTATAGTTTTTAATTGCTTCCTGTACCGCAGGAATACGGGTGGAACCGCCTACCAGCAGCACCTTATCGATCTGGGAAGCGGTGAGGCCAGCATCGGCCAGTGCCTGCTTTGTAGGATCAATGGTCTTCTGGACCAAATCGGCAGTCATTTCGTTAAACTTTGCCCGCGTCAGCGTTGCGTCAAAGTGCTTAGGGCCTGTTGCGTCTGCAGTGATAAAGGGCAGATTAATATTGGAGCTTGCCATACCGGACAGCTCGATTTTCGCCTTTTCCGCAGCTTCCTTCAATCTCTGAAGGGCCATTTTGTCTTCACGCAAGTCGATTCCATTTTCCTGCTTGAAGGTATCGGCAATCCAATCGATGATCCGTTGGTCAAAGTCGTCGCCGCCCAACCGGTTGTTGCCGGCGGTAGCCAGAACTTCAAACACACCGTCGTCGCTGATTTCCAAAATAGATACGTCAAAGGTGCCGCCACCCAGGTCGTAGATCATAACCTTCTGGTCTTTATCCTTATCTGCACCGTAAGCAAGGGCCGCCGCTGTCGGCTCATTGATAATACGCAGCACCTCCAGGCCGGCAATCTTGCCCGCGTCCTTCGTCGCCTGACGCTTTGCGTCAGAGAAATATGCAGGAACGGTAATTACCGCCTGGGTGACCGGCTGTCCCAGATATGCCTCTGCGTATGTCTTCAGCTTCTGCAAAATCATTGCGGAAATTTCCTGAGGTGTGTAGCTCTTGCCGTCGATGGTAACCTTTTTGCTGGTACCCATGTCCCGCTTGATACTCATAACAGTTCGGTCCGGGTTGGTAATGCTCTGACGCTTTGCCACCTGACCTACCATTCTCTCTCCTGTTTTGGAGAACGCTACTACGGACGGTGTGGTCCGCGCCCCTTCGGGATTGGGAATTACGATAGGTTCTCCGCCTTCAAACACTGCTACGCAGGAGTTTGTTGTTCCAAGGTCTATACCAATAATTTTTGCCATTGTTCTTTCCTCCGTTTGTTCTATTTCTATCTATATGAATATATTTTCAATTGGCTACTTTTACCATAGCATACCGGACAATCCGGTCGCCGATGCTGTATCCCTGCTGGAACACCTCCACAATTTCATTTTCTCCGTGTTCCTCATCCTCCACGTGCATCACTGCATTGTGGAGATTGGGATCGAAGGTGTCCCCCGGCTTTCCGAAAGCCGTAATCTTCATTTTTTCAAACACCGCCGGAAGGGATCCCAGTATCATTTCAATTCCCTCCGCTACCTTATCCGGTGCAGTATATTCTGTCGCGCGCTGGAGGTTGTCGATTACCGGAAGCAATTCCTTAATACAGTCTGCCGCAGCATCGCCGTAGATCGCCTCTCGCTCTTTTGTACTCCTTTTGCGAAAGTTGTCATATTCCGCCGCCAGACGCAAATATTTGTCCTCGGCAGCGGCTATATCGGCCTTGGCATTTTCCAACTGCTTTTCCAGCTTCTCTACCTCAGTACGCAGCTTCTTTACCTCTTTATCCGCAGCCTTTTTTTCCTTTTTATCTGACTTATCCGGCACCTTCTCCGGCGTTTCCGGTGCCTCCTGCGTTGTCGGCTGCTCTGCCTTTATTTCTTCTACAATGTCCTTTTCCTGTTCCATTGTATACCCCCTCCTTTTTATGGTCTGCTATCCGTTGCTATTCTCCGGCGGTCCGTCGCCGTCTATCACTTCACTGATTCCGTCGGCAATCCCATCAATCATGGAAATCACGCG
>JAGZAC010000177.1 GCA_018370615.1 Clostridiales bacterium | reverse complement strand
GGCTTCACGAAGAAGTCTGGCACATGCATTGATGGTGGAGCCGGTGGTGATGACATCGTCAATAATCAAAATTTTCTTTCCTGTGACTGCACAGTTTTGACGCAGAGCATATGAACGCTCTGCATTGATTCGCCTTGCCATGGGACTCAGTGTTTTCTGCATGGTGCCGCCGATTCGTTTGAAATAGGGAGTCCAGGGAATGCCGGTATATTTGGATATCTTGCTGGCCAGCTGCCGGCTTTGGTCAAATCCGTATTTGCGGATACGCTGCCTTGTGCCGGGCGGGTAAGTAATGATCCACTCGTGTGGATTTTCTCCGGCCTGATATAAAAATCGAAGGAGAACAGTGGACAGCTCTCTTGCACAGAAATTTGCGGCGCCCCGGTTTTCACTGCGTTTGGTCTTATACACAATGGCCCTGGTCAGTTTGTCCACAAGCTTCTTGCTTCCCGGCCTGCCAAGAAACACCAGAGACAACATGGGCCGGCGGCGGAGCAGATTTGTGGAAAATAAGAAAATAGGACGACAGCTACAGGCAACAGCCGTTTTATGACATCTGGGGCAACGCGCCTCTCGCGCCTCTTTCCAGATCGCCAGGCAGTCCGGACAGATTTCCCCTTCCTTTTCCAAAATTTCTCCGCAAACAACACATTTGGGCACGCTCACCAGCCGTAGTATAAAGGAAGCGAACCGGCTGATGGCAACAACAGGATCGTGGTTCGGCATAGGAATCACCCCTTTAAAAATTGCTTGAGTCCGGTATACCGAGTTGTGTACCGGTTATTGCTGACCATAGTGGAAAGTACGCTTTTGCGGCCCACTAAAATGACCATTTTCGATGCACGGGTGACGGCAGTATATAAAAGATTTCTTGTAAGAAGCATAGGCGCACAGTTGTAAAGAGGAAGAATTACGACGGGATATTCGCTGCCTTGACTTTTATGTACCGTAATGGCGTAGGCATGCTCCAATTCCTCCAAACCGGAAAAATCGTATTCTGTCATACGACCGTCAAAGTCGATAAGCATGGACTCTGCTGTGGGATCAATAGAGTCGATCTCCCCGATATCGCCGTTGAAAATACCGAGTCCTTCTATCCCGTCTTTGATCCATTCCATAGAGTAGTTGTTTTTTATCTGCATGACCCGGTCTCCCTCACGGAACATGACGCCGTGCGCATTTCGCTGCATTTTGTCTGGGGTCGGCGGATTCAGCATGCTCTGCAGGAGCAAATTGAGTTCTTCTGTTCCGGCTGCTCCTTTACGGGAGGGCGTAATCACTTGAATGCCTGCAGCAAAGTCTGTTCCGTATGCTTTGGGCAGCCGATTTTTTACCAAATCGGCTATGGTGCCTGCAATGGAAGCATCTGTATCCCGGGACAGGAAAAAGAAATCTGATGCGTGATTGCTAATGTCAGGCATGCGCCCTTCATTGATGGCGTGGGCGTTTAAAATGATCATGCTCTCGCTGTCCTGACGGAAAATTTCTGTCAGACGTACAGTGGGAAAACAGTCGGCATCGATTAAATCGGACAGAACGTTTCCTGCTCCTACAGAAGGAAGCTGATCCACGTCTCCGATAAAAATGATCCGCGCGCCGGGTTTTACTGCCTTTAGGAGCGCTTCCAAAAGTAGAATGTCGATCATAGAGGATTCGTCTATAATCAGTACGTCTTCCTCTAAATAATTGGAGGCGTTTCGAGTGAAAAGGGGGTGAGCATCCAGGTCAGCATCTTCTTTGTGTTCCATTTCCAGGAGCCGATGGATGGTTTTTGCTTCACAGCCAGTGGCATCGCTCATCCGCTTGGCTGCGCGTCCGGTGGGAGCGGCCAGAGCAATTTCCATGCCCAGAGAGGAAAAAATAGATATGAGACCTTTAATAATAGTGGTTTTTCCGGTACCCGGTCCGCCGGTGAGAATCAGAACTCCCCGGTCAAGGGCGGCGGTGAGTGCCCTGCGCTGTTCTTTTGCATATTGGATGCCGGACAGGTGCTCTGTTCGTTCAATAAAGGCGTTAATATCTCCAGAATCAATTTTCGGACACTGGGTATGCAGCTGTATCAGTTTGGAGGCACAGTATACTTCTGCACGGTGATAGCGCGGCAGATAAATATATTGAATATCCCCCCATGTTTCACTGATCAGTTTACTAAGGCCCAGCAGCTTGTCCAGTGTATCTCCTATCAGATCCTCTGCTAGGGACAGCAGTTCGGCAGTTTCCTGTACCAGTTCATCACGCTTCAGACATGTATGGCCGTTGCTGGACGCGGCACTCATCAAAATGTGGGACAGCCCTCCGCCGATGCGCTCATCGCTGTCGGCTGCAATGCCGCAGGATTGGGCAATGGCATCCGCCCGGCGAAAGCCGATTCCGTTGAAGGACTCACATAGCTGATAAGGATTGGAGCGAATCATCTCTACAGCTCGTCCGCCCCATTTTTTATAGATTTTCATAGAAGTGGAGGTGCCGAAAAAATCTGCGCAAAACATCATTACATTGCGCGCACTGGATTTTTCAATAAAGCTTTCTGAGATCTTGTCAGCCTTTTTTAGGCTGATTCCCGGCAGTTCCGCCAGCCATTCCGGATGGAATTCTAAAACATCGAAAGTATCCTCTTCAAACTTGTCCACAATGCGCGCGGCAGTTTTGGGACCAACGCCGGCTATAGCGCCGGAGGATAGATACCGCAGAATTTCTGCTTTGGTGGTGGGAAACTGCTTTTCATAGGCTTCCACCCGAAATTGTCTGCCGTAGGTGGGATGGGTTGTCCATTTTCCTGTAGCACGGATGATGTCGCCCTCTCCAATGTAGGGGATTGTTCCTACGATGACTGCGGGCAGACCGTCCTCTCCTTCAATTTCGCAGACGGTATATCCGCTGTCCGTCGAAGAATATATAACGGAGCCTACGGTGCCCTGAATGGTTTCCAGTTCTTGGCTTCGTGCTTGCTGCATAGTTCCGCAGGCTCCTTTCGAATGATTTTTTTAATGCTTGGAAACAAACGTTCCTTCTTTATTATACGTATTTGGGGAGTTATTGTCAATTTTTTCATTTGTTTTCTGACATTTTCGAATAATTTTTATGATGCAGCGCCAGATTTCCAATAGGGCGCAGTATAAGCCGAAAACGAAGAAAATAGAGAGTATAATTTCCCCAATCAATTGCAGCATGTAATGTTCCCCCTTGCAAAGCCGCTTGATTGTATGTGGGCAAAGTAGTTTTGTTTTTGGGAGCGGTTGTGCTCCTTTACTACAGTATATGCGGCGCCTTGCTGATGGGACAAAAAGGCCTCTGGAAAGAGAGCTTCCCCTAGTAAGAGGTGACTTGCCGAAGGCAAGGCGGAGAGGTTGTAGTAGGAAAATAGACAATCCTCCCGTCGACTACGTCGACACCCTCCTTTGCACAAGGAGGGCTTACATACGAAAAAGCCTCCCCTGTGTAAGGGGAGGTGACTCGCCGTAGGCGAGGCGGAAGGGTTGTAAAGGAGACAATCCCTCACCCGCTTCGCGGGAGCTCCCTTTACACAAGGGAGCCAACTTAATTTTTGCCTCCCCTGTGCAAGGGGAGGTGGCTTGCCGAAGGCAAGGCGGAAGGGTTGTAAAGGAGACAATCCCTTACCCGCTTCGCGGGAGCTCCCTATACACAAGGGAGCCAACTTAATTTTTGCCTCCCCTGTGTAAGGGGAGGTGACTTGCCGGAGGCAAGGCGGAGGGGTTGTAGCAATCAATGCAGTGTTCTTTTACAATAGGACTTTTCATATTTTGGCATGAAATAAAATATAATAGGACAGACATCAAAGACCCAGTGCAGTTTGGATGGATGCTGCAAGATCTGTCTTTTCCCAGGGAGCCTCCAGGTCCTCACGGCCCATGTGACCGTAAGCTGCAAGAGCCTTATAAATGGGGCGGCGCAAATCAAATCGGTTTATAATCGCATCGGGACGCATATCTACTGCTTTGACAATGTAGTCAATCAGTGCATCACTATTGATGCGGCCCGTACCGAAGGTATCAATCATCAGGGAAACCGGCTTTGCAACACCGATAGCATACGCCAGCTGCACTTCGCATTTCCTGGCGGCGCCGGCGGCAACAATATTCTTAGCGATATAACGGGCAAGGTACGCCGCGCTGCGGTCCACCTTTGTGGGATCCTTTCCAGAAAAAGCACCGCCGCCGTGGCGGGCATAGCCACCGTATGTGTCCACAATGATTTTGCGGCCGGTGAGTCCGGTATCCCCCGCAGGGCCGCCGATGACGAAGCGTCCCGTGGGATTGATATGGATGATGGTGTTTGCGTCCATCAGTTCGCCGGCGATGGGCCGGATTACGTAGGCCTCAATATCTCGGCGAATGGTTTCTAGAGAAACTTCCGGGTCGTGCTGAGCAGAGATTACAATGGTATCTAGGCGGGAAGGCTTGTCCCCATCATATTCTACAGTTACTTGGGTTTTGCCGTCCGGTCGGAGATAGGGAAGGGTGCGCTCCTTGCGCACCTGTGTCAACTGTTTTGCAAGCCTGTGTGCCAGGGAGATGGGCAGGGGCATCAGCTCCGGCGTTTCGTCACAGGCGTATCCGAACATCATAC
>JAGZAC010000176.1 GCA_018370615.1 Clostridiales bacterium | reverse complement strand
GATATCGGAATAGGAAATCATCAGGCCGGGATAAATGATTTCCTCTACATAGATTCCCTTGTTTACATGATTTGTGTAGAGCTTTCCGATGGATATATTCCCATACTTCAAATGGAAGCCATACTGCATATTTCTCAAATCAATGTCGTAATACCGTCCCCAATCCTCTCGATAAGCCAGAATCCCCGTCGTATGCGTACGCGTATAAGCGTTCAGGACATCTAACTTTTGGTCTGTATCCGGGGAATTGGAAAGGCCGGAGTCTGCCCAGAAGCACGTATCAAAGACCAGGTGCTGATACCGCGGGATGTCATAGGCCTTGTCTTCCGTCACGCCAATATTCAAGAAAGTCCCATACACATTAGAAATTTGTGTATTTCCATGAGCTATTATGTTACGGATTCCGTTATACGAGTTATAAAATGTCGCGTTATACAGGCTAAGTACATTGTCAATGGTAAACGGATATTTAACAGGGGCTTCATAGCTCTGCTCGGGATACCAAAAGCTGATATCGTGAACACAAGATCCGTTGCTCATGCTAATGAAGGCGGCGGCATCTTCCTTACCTTTGTCGCCGTAAACCATTAAAACGGTTCCTTGAGGACTTCCCTTTTCAGGAACACACCATTCGCCGCGCAAGGTCACGCCCTGAGGAATTGTCAGATTCCCATCAAAGCGGTAAAACCCGGACGGAAGAAATACAATGCCGCCCCCGACCGCATAAGCAGCATTTAAAGCTTTTTGCAATTTCTCTGTCGAGTCTTCTTCACCGGTACTGTCGATATCATAATCCGAGGCGGATATCGTGTACAAAATATAGGCCGAGTCGGATGCGGCAACCGACGAATCGGCTATTTTCGGTTTCACTAAATTTGCCAATTCATAACTCCCCTGTGGCTGAGATGAGCTTCCCGAGGATGAAACATCGGGGTTTTTTTTAGGTTGGCAAGAACTCATCAGCAAGCTTAGACCAACAGTCACGCATATCACTACCCTTTTTATTTTCTTCATATATGGGACACCTCCGTTTTATAAAGCACTCATCATATATCCGTGCTGTATATCATCGGCAGTAAAAGACCCGCAGGTGTATTTTACTCATTCTCGTTAACCTCAAAAGGATACAACCGAATATCAAGATAAAAAGCTTCCCGGCATTTTGCCGGGCTGTTTCAAAGGATTGCTGCCTGCTTGTGAAATAGAAGAGGGAGTGACCGGTGTTGAGATTGTCATGTTTGAAGATGGCGCTTTCTCTCAACACCGGTCACTCCAGGATTTTAACGCTATGTAGTAAGTGAAGTCTGCGCGGCATCACTCTCTACATTATTTTGCATGTAATCTTTTTTTAGCAGAGAGCAGAATCATCATTGCCGAACCAAACGCTGTTAATCCGAGAACATAGGGGAATGCAACACCTGTCTGCGGGTTGTCATCCGGCTTTCCCGTGGTGGGAGTCTCCGGCTTGTTGTCATCCGGCAATTCCGCTGGGGAAGCAATGTTCAGCGCGCCGAAATAGATGTCTTTTCCGATTTTGGCATAAGCACCCTCAGCGTTTACGGTTAAGGAAATTTTAACTTTATCTCCCTCTTGCATCTTATCCCACAGGGTAACGTACGATGTCAAATCGGCTCGAACCCACTTGTTGGAATACGCTTTTGCGGGCAGGCCCATGTATATCTCATCGATAAAATCCAGGCCATCGCTGGCGTTCGGCCTCAACAACTGAATTTTGAGATGGAGAAACGCGTCATTCTCTTTGCTGTAAAGATATACCGCCGGATGCTTTGCGAGAGAAAAGCCATCGATTACGCGGGCAACTTCACCGGTCCCTGCGGGAATCATGATTGTTTCACCGTCGTCAGAAAATTCGCAGTCCCCACTTTTATAGAAATCGTCGTTGTCTTCTTTGATCGTAAAATGAAGAAAATCCTCATCTTCAACCGTCGGAAGGTTCTCAGGAACAACAAATGAATCGGAATTTGCGAAATACATGCCATTCAAGCGGATGAACTGATTCTTGTCCGTCCACTTGAACCAGAAGCGGAACCAGATTTGACTTTCTTCGCGGTAACCTTCGATCTTCGAGAGGTCGTACTTATAAATGCCGGCTTTCAAAATAGCCTCCGGCTGTACGGTCTTCCAAACCGTATTTTCACCGGGAACTCCATCGCCAAAGGAGACCTCCAAAATCATGGCCGCATCCTGTTTCGCGACATCCATATACAGATAATGGGAATCCTTGATATTGATTTTACCATTTTCTCTAGCGGACACAGGAGAAAAAGACCAGTGAGCATTATCACAGGTGCCATTGGTGGAGGTAAAGCTCATAGCGCCGTAGATTTCGACCGTAGCATTTACCTCTTCCGACGTACCCCAGGGGAAAGTGCATTCAGGGTAAATGCGATAAAATCCGTCGATGGTTCTTGTGGAAGGGGGCGCAGCCGCTAAAACCGAGCTGGCGAAGACTGACAGGAGCAAAAGCGTGCTCAACAGGGCAAGTGCTTTTTTCATTGAGATCTTCCTTTCTTTCATTCGCTATTTACCTAACAGCCGGACTCATTCCTGCTGTTTCAGTCTTTTTTGAACCAGGGAAGCTTCCCTTTTCGCTTAAGTATAAAGAATGCCGTTACACCCAGTGCTATCACAATAAGAATACTGCAGACGATAATCATCGCCGTCCATGGGAATGTGGTCCCCTCAGGAGTATTTGTCACGGAAGAACTGCTTTCAGCTGCGGAGGATCCGTTGCTTCGGGTGGTGGAGGAATCCCCGGGCGCTGTCGTATTCTCCCCCGTCGTCGTATTCTCACCGGATGCTGAATTATCCGCCGTTGTCGTAGTGCCCCCACTATCGGGAATATTAAAGGTGTTGGCAGGATCAATCAGGTTATCCGAACCGAAGTAAAAAGTGGATCCAATGGAGCCAAAAGTTCCCTCGTCCTTTGAACAGAATATAAAAATCAGGGTTTTGTCGGTCGCCTTAGCAAGCATATTCCGATAAGGGTTCAAATCAATACGCACCCATGTTTCCCGATACCATTTTCTGCCCAAGCCAATATAAAGCGCTTCTGTTGCGGGCGATTCTGCCGTACCGTCGTTCAAAAGAAGGCGTATATGGTTGTAGGCGTCATTATAAGGTACATACACATACAGGGATGTATATTTGTCCAAATCAAAATCATTTATTACCATTTTGACCGTACCGGTTTTGGCGCCGTCGTCGGATGTGGAAGACGTTACCGCCGACTTGTCATCTGAAAAGGTCACAAGCCCTTCTTGCGCAACAGCGTCAATGGTATCCGGGGTCAAGGTTACTTTTCTGGCGGTGCTGATATCTTCATATTGCTGAGGACGAAACGAGGAGGAATCAGCCAGCCAGAGCCCGCCCAAATCAATTTCCTGGTTTGCACCTGCCCCGCTGTTCCAATGGACCATGAAGCTCACAATCATAGGCGTATACTTTGCCGCGGAAAAGCCGTCCAGTTTGGAAAGATCGAAAGAAGAATACCCCAAAGGCAGGGGAGTTTGCGAGCCGTCGAACAACACAGACTCTATACCGCCTAAAACCACCTTGAGCGTCATGCTTGCATCCGCACGACATACATTCATGATAAGATAGCGGGACTTTTCAACGTCCACTTTTAAAGGCGTTGTTTCCTTTGCATTGCTAAAACAAAAGCGGAATTCATCTTCGACGCCGGTTTCCGTGGTCAGTCTCATAGAGCCGTCTATAGCGGTGCTTACCTGAAGGTTTTTGATATCAGTCAATCCCTGTACACAAACCGGACGAACCTGATACCCGTTTTCTGCGACAATCGGATTAATAAGATCCTTCTGCGGATATGCAAATGCAGAAAAGTTTACCAGCGAAAATGAAACAGCCAGCGTCAAGCAGAACACAGCCAGCTTTCCCGGCATTAACCGAAACAGCGGTTTTTTCATTGTTTGCTTCTCCAATCCTAATTCAATTATGCCCAAAACGTCTATTTATTCTGCTGCGTCCGTGTTCGCGGCTTCGCTTTTCCCCGGGATAGCATCCAGCACCGCAGCCAATGCGACTTGCGCGGCGGATTCCATGGAAGAGATATCCGCTACGGCAGACAGCGAGCCGTCTCCGGCCAGTCTATGGATACAGCCGTTGGTGGTATTGGACAGATCGTTGTTCAGCACCAGGCTTGCAAAATCTATGCCGGCAGTATCACGGATAACAGTCAGCATTTCCCGATCCTCTTCATCGGGATAGATGCGCTCATAGGATTCAGATTCCACCTTCGCCATTTCATCCGTGAAATGGAAAGCCATGGAATCCAGGAAATACCCGACATCCGATAATTCCTTTCCCTCAATGTTGGAAGGTACGCAAATGGCTTTAACGCTTGCAGAACAGAAATGATTGTAATCCTCCGCGCCATCCGGCTTGGGGAATGGGAGAATTCCCCAGGAATCGCTCATATCTGATGACGATAAATTCGCGCTGTATCCAATAGCAAACGGACAGAACAGCGCTTTCCCCGCTTGGAACAGCCGATAAGCATCCAGTTGATCCTCGCCTTGCGTCAATTTAAAGAAGGTCTTGTCATTGATGATCCATTTTT
>JAGZAC010000175.1 GCA_018370615.1 Clostridiales bacterium | reverse complement strand
TCATGAAAGGTGACGAAATGGCTCTCCAGCCGTACCAATTCCTCGTCGATAGCAGCCTTGTCCGCATAAATCGCCGCCTCTGTCAAAATCCGCTGTTCACTGGCTTCCGCATCAAAATCCTGTAAAAATTTTTTGATTCGTTCCACAAGCTTTGGAGCATACCCTTGTATGTCCGCTGCAGAAACCTCTGCAATTTTTCTGCAGATCTCCCGCACCGCATCAAGCTTGTCTGCAATATCTTCAATCAGCCGGCGACCCTCTGCGGCACGCTGCTCCAAGAAGGAGTCCAGCGCCTGGGTCAAAATCGGATATACATCTGCCCAGTCTTTCCCTTCTCCATCCTCGGGCGTATGCATGGAAAAAAGCTCCTTATTCTGCGCCACACGCATCACGGACAGGTCGTCCCGCAGACCAAATTGATCCCGCAGCTGTTCCAGCGCCCGAATGTAGGATGCGGCAAGGGCTGTGTCCAGTACGACATCCGTTCCTGTCTGCTGGAGTACCTCAACACCTACGTATACCTCCACCTTTCCCCGGGATACCCCGCGTTCGGCCAGGCACGCTTTCACCTTCTCCTCAAGATATGCATACATACGGGGCAGCTTTACTGTAGCGTCCATATACCTGCTGTTGACAGATTTGATTTCCACTGTGATAATTTTTGATCCGTCCGCGGAAGTGCCTCTGCTTCTGCCAAACGCTGTCATGCTGCTGAGCATAAAATACCCTTTCCGAAATTCCAAAACCTGCCGCGCGGCTGGAATAAAAATTTCACTTTTGCACTATTGATACTTATTTATTATATACCCCCCTCCTCTGTTTGTCAACTTTTCCGTCACTTTTTTTCTCCCGCTCCTCCCACAGAACAGCGCCGGCATTTAACAAAATCGGGGCAAGAATCATTCCCACAACTCCGGCCAGGCAGAAGCCGGCATATACAAAGATCAGTGCAACCACAGGATGAACGCCAGCATTTTTTCCAAGGATTCTGGGCTCTACCGCCTGCCGTACAATATACATAACCCCCAGCAGTACCAGCAGCTGGATCCCCCGCACAGCATCGCCTTCTATAAATGACAGCGCCGACCACGGTATCAAAACGGTGCCCACTCCCAGCACCGGCAGCACGTCTATAATGGCGATGAGCAGCGCCGCTAAAAAGGCATAGCGTACCCGCATGACCAAAAACCCGCACAGCAGCTCTACAAAAGTAATCATCATAATGACAAAGTACGCCTTTACAAAGCGTCCGAGCCCCCGCATAATAACAGACGCCGTTTTACTGGCCTTTTCTATCATAGGCCGGGGCAAAAAACCGCCGATCATCTTGCTGATCCCTTTACTGTCCAAGCAAAAATAGAATAAGGCGATGATCCCCACAAAAAAGGTAAATACAAAGGAAGGAAGATGCCCCAAAATATCTCCGGCGCCGCCTGCAACCCAAGTGCTGATCTGTGTAACGGCAGCTTTCACCATCTCAGGCAGAGTATCGGAAAAATCCCCTGAGCCCAAATGAAACCGCTTTCCAAAGGATTCTATTTTATCTGCAAACCTGCTCACCGGATTGTCCGGCTGGTTGAGCATATCGCTCATGGAAGCAATGGCATCAGACGCTTCCCGAATTAAAATGGAGGCCCCAAACCATATCAGTGCCGTCAGCAGCGCCGCAGTAAGAATAATCAGTACCACCGCCCAAAAAGCGTGGGAGGTTTTCGTTTTTTTATGGAGCCAGCGGGCGATGGGCCGCACTCCGCAGGACAAAGCATATGCTACACCAAAGGGCAGCAAAATAGGAAGCGCATACTCTATCAGCAGCCAAAGGCCTACCGCACAGATGATCCCACAAAATCCATATAATGCAAAACGCAGCAGCTTCTCTGTCGTCATACCTTCATCTCCCGCAGTTTCTTTCTTCCAAGTATATGCCATTTTTTTGAATTATTAACAAAAAAGCCTTTACATAAATTGGAAGATTTGCTACAATGAAGAAAATCATATTACATATTGTATTTATTAAGGGTTAACATGGAAAGGAACCAAATGAAGATGAAAAAATTTTTATGCATGATTCTTGCGCTTGTGATGTGCGGTCTGCTGGCAGCTTGCTCCGGCGGCGACGACCCTGTACATGTGGAAATATCCGTAAAGGATTTCGGTGTCATCCAACTAGAGCTGTATCCGGATATTGCACCGATTACGGTGGATAATTTTGTTTCCCTGGCGGAAGACGGCTTTTATGACGGACTGACGTTCCATCGAATCGTCTCCGGATTTATGATTCAGGGGGGAGATCCCAATGGAGATGGCACCGGCGGCAGTGATGAGGAAATCAAGGGGGAGTTTTCCGCCAATGGCGTGGAAAACAATTTATCACATACCCGCGGCGTGATTTCCATGGCAAGAAGCCAATCCTATGATTCCGCCTCCAGTCAATTCTTCATCGTACATGAGGACAGCACATTTTTAGACGGCCAGTATGCGGCATTCGGCAAGGTGACGGAAGGAATGGATGTGGTAGACGAAATTGCTTCCGTGGAAGTAGAATATGCATACACAGGAGCAACAGAAGCATCTTCGCCGGTAGAGCCCGTTTATATTGAGTACATCAAAGTGGTCGACTAAACAATTGATTTTCTGCATTTGTAAATAATAAATTTGGAGGACAGTATGGAAGCAAAAGTCATCAATGCAACAATTACCATGGAGGACGGCGGAAAAATTCAGCTGGAGCTTTACCCAGAGATTGCACCCATCACAGTGGAAAATTTCGTTCGTCTAACAAAAGAGGGATTTTATAACGGCCTGATTTTTCATCGAGTAATTTCCGGATTTATGATCCAGGGCGGTGACCCCCAGGGAAATGGAATCGGCGGCAGCGGCAAAAATATTTACGGCGAATTTGCTGCAAACGGATTCGATAATCCCCTGTCCCATACCCGTGGGGTAATTTCTATGGCGAGAAGCCAGAATTTTAACTCCGCTTCTAGCCAATTCTTTATTATGCATGCAGATGGCACATTTTTGGACGGGCAGTATGCCGCATTCGGTAAAGTGACAGACGGAATCGATGTGGTGGATACAATTGCAGGCGTACAGACCAATGCGCAGGATAAGCCTTTAAAGGATCAGCGCATTGCAGAAATTACTATTGAAGAATAAGCAAAAACAAAGGGGCACTATGGGTGCCCCTTTGTTTTTTTATTACAAGTAAAGAGAGCGGCGTTGCCGCTCTCTTTTACTATTATCTTACAAAGCTCTTTCTCTTTTTGTAAACAACTACACAGCCCACTGCCATTACAATCGCCGCAAGCGCAATATAAATCATTGCGTCACCTGTTGCACCTGTAATTTGATAATAGAACGAGGGATGCAGATCCAAATCTGCAGCCTCTATACTGTCATTGGCAGGCCTTATTACAAATTCAAAGAATAGTGCTCCTACCTCCAACGATCGCACTTGCTGGAAGTCTGTAATGGTAAGCACATACGTGCCGTTTTCTTGATCATCCAGGGTGTAAGTGCCCTCGTTCAATCCGGAAATGGAATCCAGGGTTCCGGCTTCGGGATTCATAGAAATCGTAAAGTAAAGGATGCTTGCATTCTTAAACTGTTGCGTTACATATACAGGAAGACGGAAGTAGCCGTTTTCATCTTTGTACAGACCTGTAATATCCAAGTCACCTTCGCCTGTAGTTACCGTTGTACCACCACCGGGATTGCCGGGGTCAGGGTCTATAGGAGGTACATCCTCCGGTACAGGACCTACAGCGTTGTAAATGCGAATATTGTCCATCTGCAGATTGGTGTTAAACATACGCCACAACATCATTGTACCGTTGTCCAGGTTGTCCTGAGCGCTGTAGTAGAAATACCGGTTCCAGAGATTTTCATCGAAAATCGGCTCATCATTGATATAAAGACGAGCGGTGCAGGATTCGTTGTCAAATACAAATCTCCAGTTGTACCACGTATTTAGCTGCCAATCGAAATCGGCCGTGGCAACTGCAGTGGTTGCCATATCCCGTGTTTCCGTAGAAATAATCTTAAACTGGCTGTCAGCGAAATAATATCCAATTTCATAATCGTAGCCGGTGGAACCGCCAAACCAGTTGAAGATGGCAGGAGAGTATTTGTCGCTTCCATCGTCGGAACTGCCCTCATGCGTACCTGTGACCATAATATCGAATTCAAACGTAAAGGACAGAGGGAAACGATATTCATTTCCTTCTCCCTCGCCACGGCTATCGATATAGGTCTGTCCTACTGAAGGATCGGTGTAGTCCAGAACCATGCCGTGCTCGGGATCGCCGGAGTCCACCGTTATACCTGCAGCAGTACCGCCCCAGTACTCCAGATCATCGTCACTGTCATAGGTGAGGGTGGTCAGGCCGTTGGTGGTGGCCTCGTCGGCGGTGATGGTCACAGTCGCAGTCTTGCCCTCGCAGTCGATGTCGGTCTTTGCGCCCTGAACCGTCACAGGCAAGGAAGCGGCGCCAAGGGAATTCAGGCTACCAGTGGGAGCGGCGGTCTCTCCTGCCTCCATAGAGGCAACCAGCTCTTCCAAGGAAGCAGTCTCAGCAGTCAGAGTGACTGCACCCTCGCT
>JAGZAC010000174.1 GCA_018370615.1 Clostridiales bacterium | reverse complement strand
CAAATCTGTCAGCAGATTTGTCAGCCGCCGGCCGTATACCGTTTCCATAAACTCGCTGTCCAGGGATACAGTGCCGTTTTCTTCACGGAAGGGATTCTCCGGCAGAGAAAAGGCTTCCTCTGCCCCGTTTTCCCGGGCGATTTTTACAACATTCAGAAGAATTGCATTTCTTTCCTCGGCGGCGGTGGGCAGGCTGCCGGCATCTAAATATAAATTATAGGAAAATTCGTTGGAAATCAGCGCCGTGCCGTTGCAGTCGTAAATGTTGCCCCGCTGGGCCTGGATAATTTCCGTACGTGTATAAGTTTTCTGACCGGAGGTTTCCGTATAATAATCCTGGCCGGCGATTTGAATGCTCACAAGCCTGGCGATGAAAACGAGACAGGTAATGCAGAAAAATGCCCCGAGAAAGATATAGCGGGCCAGATGCTCTCTTTTATGCAAGGAAAAAACCTCCTTTCAAAATACTGTTCCTTCTTGAGAAAAGCTGTGCTTACTCCCCGGTTCGCTGGGCTCTGGATTTGTGAAAGGGCTTGAATACCAGATACACCAGTATATAAATGAACGGCGCCAGCAAAGCGGTGGAGAAAAATTCCGGAAGAACAATATCCAGAAAAATTTCAGATGCGGCAGCGTTCAAAAGGGCGGCGGCGGAAATCGCTGTGATAATGCCCCGGCCTGCTCCGCAGGCTATAATGTAAATCATTCGCACAGGGATGGAATCGCTGAGGTAATATTTTGCACAGATACCACAGAAATACCCCGCGGGCATGTACAAGAGAGGCAGCAGATTGGGCCCCGTGCCCGTGCCGCCCAACGCGTGGGACAGATATGCCGCCGCAAGGCCAAACACCGCGCCCCACTTTTCTCCCTCCGATATGGCGACTGCCGCAGTCAGAGAGAGGAGCAGGTCCGGAATGGCGCCGAAGGGGGCAAACCGAACGAAAAACGTCGTCTGCAGCAGGAGGAAAAATATCAGAAGCAGCCCGCAGATGAATCCCTTTAGGATGCTTTCCCAGTTTTCATAAATATAATACCAGATGCTGTGGAGAATATCCTTCAGCTCTGCCAGTAGCGCCTGTCCGAAGGTGAGAGAGGGGCTGCGGGGCTGCCTGCGCCGTGGCTGTCTGGGATTGCTGCCCGCCCCGTTCTGAGGATACTGCCAGGCCGGCGGCTTTTTTTCCTGGGGCCGCCGCTCTGTCTGGGAAGCGGCTCCGGGCCTGCGGGCCCTCCCACCGGGGGTTCCTTGTCCGTTCCCCTGGGGGCGGCCGCTCTGTTCTCTTCTGTTATTCTGTGTAGGAGTCATATTCTGTAATAATCATAAACCGGTCTTCGTCGGACAAGGACGCCGCCGGCTGGATGTACACGGTAATAGACTGACTGTATGGATCCTTTTCAATTTCTGTTACGTGGCCGATAACCAGCTCCCGGGGATAGACGCTGCCGTATCCGCTGGAGAGGATTCGGTCGCCTACCTCCACGTCTGCGTCCGCATCCAGGTAAGACAGCTTGCAAAGTCCCTGGGCTGCCAGGGAAAAGTCCCCTTCTACCACTCCCACTTCGCCGCTGCGCTCCACATAGGCGCCGATGGCCTGGCCGGATTCCAAAATGGTCACAGCCTTGGACCAGCCGCTGCCTGCCTCCGTGATGTATCCGACAATCGCATTTCCGCTGATGATAGGCATGTCTTTTTGTACCCCATGGGAGGTTCCCTTGTCCAGGGTGAAGACAGTCATGTAGTTGCCGCTTTCCCGGCCGGTCACATTGGCACTTTGGAATTTGAAGTCTGTCCGCTCCCGTTTCAGTTCCAGATAATTATAGAGCCATTCGTTCATTTGAGCAGTTTCCTTTGAGGAATCAATTTCGTTTTCCAGCTCTTGAATCTGGGCGCGCAGCTGGTTGTTTTCCTCCACAATCCGATCAAATTCCGTAAAATACGAGGTAAAGCCCTCCACTGCATTGGTAGCGTAGGTAAACAACCCCTGTACGGGGGTCAGCAGAGACACAGCCGCATCTTTAACAACGGAATGGAGACCCATGGCGCTGAGCACCGTGGGAACGACGGTGAGCACAATTGTCACCAGAACGATTACAATAAAGAATTTAGATTTAAAAAATCCACGCACACTGCCGCCTCCTTTCCGAATGGTTTTCAGATTTATCGGGAGCTTTTGCCCCGGAACTGTACAATATCGTTGGCGTCGCCCATGCTTTCAATTACGTGGCCGATGCCCACCGCCACTGCATCCAGCGGCGCCTTTGCGACAGTGGCCTTGATGCCCGTCACATGGGTAATCAGCGCATCCAGCCCGCCCAAAAGAGCACCGCCTCCCGCCAGCATAATGCCGTTGTCGTAAATATCGCTGGATAGCTCCGGAGGCGTGTTTTCCAAGGTAGTGCGGATGGCCTCCACAATGTGGAACACCTGCTCATGCATGGCTTCCCGGATATCAGCGGAATTTACGGTAATGATGGCGGGCAGACCGTTGAGCAGGTTGCGCCCGCGAATCTCCATGGTTCCCCGGTCTACCCCCGGGTGGACGCTGCCGATCTTTTTCTTCAGCATTTCCGCAGTGACTTCTCCGATAAGGATATTGTAGCGCTTTTTGATATAGTTTACAATCGCCTCGTCCAGCTCGTCCCCTGCGATGCGCAGGGAGGTGGAGAGGACAATGCCGCCCAAACTGGTGACGGCCACCTCTGTAGTGCCGCCTCCGATATCTACAATCATGCTGCCCCGGGCGTCCTCCACCCGCAGGCCGCTGCCGATGGCGGCGGCGATGGGCTCTTCAATAAGAGCCACACTTTGGGCGCCCGCCTCCAGCGTCACATCCTCCACAGCCCGGCGCTCCACCTCCGTTACCCCATAGGGGATGCACACAATTACCCGGGGATGGCTGAACACCGTGCTGCCGGCAGTGCGCTTGAAAAAGTCCCGAAGCATGGCGGTGGTAAAGTCAAATTCTGCAATTACGCCGTCCTTCATAGGGCGCATGGCAATGATGGAGCCGGGAGTTTTCCCCAGCATCAGCTTCGCCGCGTTGCCTACAGCGACGACTTTTTTGCTCCGCTGCTCTACGGCCACGACAGAGGGCTCCCGCAAAACGATGCCCTTGCCGCGCACATAAACGATGGTATTGGCAGTTCCAAGGTCGATTCCGATATTTTTACTCATGATACAAATGATGCCCTTTCTCAGCTGTTTACGCCGATGGCGTAAGTATAATGTAAAGTGAAACAGGAGCTGGCTCCTCTTTCACGCGATTGTCGTATTGGATAGGTCTGGTATCATTCCGAAGGTGTCCCGAAGAATGACGGACACGGGGCAGAGGGGAAGGCCCATGATGCAGTAGAAGTCCCCTTGTATCTCCCGCACAAACATTCCCGCTGCCTCCTGGATGCCGTATGCGCCGGCTTTGTCCAGTGGGGAGCCTGTGGCCACATATGCGTCGATTTCTTCTTTTGCAATGTCCCGCATGGTCACCTGAGCGGCTACCATTTGGGTGACGGAATTTTTACTGTCCCGCAATGTGATTCCCGTGTATACGGCATGGGTTCTGCCGGACAGCCGCGCCAGCATCGCCGCCGCATCTTCGCTGTCTGTAGGCTTGCCCAGAATCTCCCCGTCCAGGGAGACCACTGTATCTGCAGCCAGAATTACATTTGCGGGGTCGGTCAGCGCAGCGGCGGCCGCCGCCTTGCGCCGGGACAATTCCTGCACCAGCTCCGCCGGGGGAAGCCCCGAGATATTTTCATCTACGTCCGGGGATAATATATCAAACCGGTATCCCGCCATGGCGAGGATTTCCCGTCGTCGGGGAGACGCAGAGGCTAGAATCAGTTTTTTCTCCATAGTGTTAACAATCCCTCCGACTCGCCTGCGGCGAGCCACCTCCCTTTACACAAGGGAGGCTTAAGTAAGAAGGCTCCTTTGTGGGAGGTGCACGGCACCTCCAGGGGCGTTCGATACAAATTTTCTTTAAGGCCCCCTTGTGTAAAGGGGGCTCCCGCGTAGCGGGTGGGGGATTGTCTTTATTTACAACCCCTCCGACTCACCTACGGCGAGTCACCTCCCCTTACACAGGGGAGGCTTGAATTTTATGGTTTCTTGTGGGAAAGCTTTATTTTTTAAGGTCTTTCCTACTTCGTACCTGTAGAGCCGATTCCGCCTCGGTCCAGTCCGCCCAGACTGTCTACTGCCTCAAAGATAAGGGAGGGCTGATGCCGCATAATCCGGAACTGGCAAATCCGGCTGCCCGCCTCAATTACTGTGTCCCGCAGAGCGTATGCCGGCATGTACCATTGGTCACCGTCGCCGCAGTAGGATTCGTCTACGACACCCATATGATTGGTTTGTATAATGCCGAAATTTTTAAAGGTACTGCTGCGCGGAACTACATGCGCCTCATAGCCCTTCGGCAGCTCCATCGCCACGCCAAGCGGAATCAGGGCAAAATCACCCTTTTTCAGCACCACCTCACGCGCCGCACGCAGGTCGATCCAGTCAGATTTGCCGTCAATGTAGGCGAGGCGGTCAATGGCGTCTGTGAAATATTTGATCTTTATGTTCATGCTGTTCATATCTGTATGAAATCCTTTCTTATGTC
>JAGZAC010000173.1 GCA_018370615.1 Clostridiales bacterium | reverse complement strand
ATCAGCAGCGTGCAGTCCTGCGCTGCTGACAAGCATACAGACGGGGCTGTAACTACGGCTGCCCCAAAGCTTGCAAAAGAAGAAGGAAACGACGAAGCTGTGCTGGCGGCAGACGCAGAAGAAACTCCTACATTTGCCGAATACACAGATACAACGGAAGAACTGGTCATCGACAGCGAATATGGAATTTTGATTGACTTGGAAAGCAATACCGTTGTAGCATCCAAAAACGGAGAAAGCAGAATTTATCCCGCGTCTATGACGAAGATCATGACACTGATTGTAGCATATGAGCATATAGAGAATTTGGACGCTACCTATACCTTCCCGGCAGAGATTTTTGATCCGTTATATGAAGCAAACGCTTCTGTGGCGGGATTCAAACCGGGAGAAACGGTTCCGTTCCGGGACCTGTTCTACGGTACTGCACTGCCTTCCGGCGCAGACGCCACCACCGCGCTGGCACTGTCTGTAGCTGGCAGTGAAACGGCCTTTGCAGCGTTGATGAATGAAACCGCCCAGCGTCTTGGGTTGGAAAACACTCATTTTGTAAATGCCAGCGGCCTGCATGACGACAACCATTACACAACATGTCACGAAATGGCGCTGATTTTGGAATATGCCATTTCCATCCCGGAGCTGCGGCAAATCCTGGGGACCTATACGTACACCACTACACCGACGGAGCAAAATCCCGAGGGGCTGGAGCTATACAGCTCTTTGTATTCCAAAATGGAGGGAAGCGAAGCAGAGGGAATGTATATCCAGGGAGGAAAAACTGGATACACCCTGGAGGCGCGTCATTGTCTGGCTACCTTTGCCGCTCCCTGTACGGAAGAAAACGCGCCTTACACCCGGCCTAGGTTTGTTTTGGTCACCGCCTATGGATGGTCGGAATACAAACCAATTTTTGATGCGATTAATACGTATGCAAAATACAAGCCGTAAGTACCATCTTCGGCAACTCCGGGGGCATGTTCACGAAGTTGACTGAGGGATTGTTTATAACAACCCCTCCGCCTTGCCTTCGGCAAGCCACCTCCCCTTACACAGGGGAGGCTTTGAATGGAGTAGGGCCCCCTTGTGGGGAGGCTAAAACTAAATCGGCCCCCTTGTGTAAAGGGGGCTGTTTTCGCTTATGCGAAAACTGGGGGATTGTATTGCCAATCCCTCCGAGTTTTGCTTATATTACTTTACCAGTATCGTTTAGTATAAAATTCGCTTCAAAAGTCGCATCACAGGCTGCCGCAATTGCTTGTAACTCTTTCTCAGAAAAATTGTCTCTTTTCATTTTTTGACTGATGTTCTGTACAGATGTTTTCGGCGTAATTTTATTCGCTAAATCCTGTAGCGTCATCTCCCGTGCCGCAAGCAGCATTTTTATTTTTATTGCAGTCGCCAACGTATTCCCTCATTTCATAACGCAAGCATTCAAATTTGTTCTCTGGTATCGTTCACCGTAAAGAGTGAAGTGTAATGCACCTCGACAATCCAAATCAATTCCTTTTCAGAAAATTATCATTTCTGAGTTTGTCCAATGCGTTCATGTATTTGTTTCCTTATTCGAATATTTATTTATCTTCATCTGGAACATATTCAATCAGATCGCCAACCGTACAGTCCAAAGCTCTGCAAACTCGATTCAAAACACTATAATCAATTTTCTGTACCCGATCATGGTACATTGCATTAATAGTAGTTTTTGATACGCTAGACATTCTAACAAGTTCTGCCATTTTAATTCTTTTAATTCCTAATATGGTAGAAAGTCTGCAATGTATTGCCACAAATATCACTCCCTTTGGATTATTGTAACATATAGTAAACCTTAAGTTCGTCAAACAAAATAAAAAAATTATTGTATATTGTATAAAAGTATTGACAAAAGGTGTTTACATATGATAATATAGCGTTAGAAAATGATATAAAATATCATTTATAAACACCAATTGGAGGTTTGTAAACATTTTATGAACAAGTTTGAGAAAAATCTGGAAGCATTCTTTTGGGAATGCAGAGAAGTAGCACTGGTGGAAAATCTTCAATCAAACGTGGAATATCGAAAACTTATGAAAGAATGCGGAGATTTGATGGACGAAATTATAAAAAAGCTGGGCGAAGACAACAAAGCCCTGGTCTTTCGGTTAGAGGAAACACAAAATCAAAAAGTCAGTATAGATATTCAGAGTGTATATGAGCAGGGCAAAGCCGACTGCATAGCCTTACTGAAGCATTTGCAAGTACTATAAACCATACCTTTATTTCTGCGTTTTTCCCTTTACCTTCTCCCAATACGCCGCGGCAGCCTGTTCCGTCTTGTTGTCGCCGAACTGATAGTACCGGCGGTCTTTTAAATCCTCCGGCAGATACTGCTGATCTACCCATCGGCCGGGACAGTCGTGGGGATAGATATAGCCCGTAAACTTCGGGCTGCGCAAATGGTCAGGCACCTCTCGTCCTCGCCCTGCGCGCACGTCAGCAGCAGCGGCGTCCAGTGCCACATATGCCGTGTTGGATTTGGGCGCGGTTGCAAGCATTACCGCCGCGTTGGCCAGGGGAATCCGCGCCTCCGGCAGACCCAACTCCCTGGCGCTTTCCACACATGCCCGGGTAATCACCGCCGCCATAGGATAGGCGGCACCGATATCCTCGCTGGCAATCACCATCAGACGTCGGCAGGGAGAAATCAAATCCCCGCCCTCCAAAAGTCTGGCCAGATAAAACACCGCTGCATCCGGATCCGAGCCACGAATAGATTTCTGAAGGGCAGACAAAAGATCGTAATGGACATCTCCGTCCCGGTCAAAGCTGCCCGCCATTACGGAAGGCGTCATAGAGCGGACAAACGCCTCCGTCACCGTACCCTCCGCCGCCGCACCAGCACATTCCAGCATGGTCAGCGCCCGGCGAACATCTCCGCCGCAGGCAGAGGCAACATGCCGAAGGGCGCCTTCCTCGACGCCATTCGGACAAAGGGTAGCTGTGACACGCTGCAGATGAAGAAATACATCCTCCGCGGCAACAGGCCGAAATTCAAACACAGAACACCGGGATAAAAGTGCATCGTAAATATAATAATAGGGATTTTCCGTCGTAGAAGCAATCAGTGTAATTCTTCCATCTTCAATATATTCCAGCAGCGACTGCTGCTGTTTTTTATTGAAATATTGAATTTCATCCAGATATAACAAAATCCCGTTTTGTCCCAGCAGGCCTTCTGTCTCCGCAGCCACTGCTTTGACATCGGAAAGGGAGGCAGTGGTAGCGTTCAGCCGCCGCAATTCCATTCCGGATTTCTGGGCGATAATAGAAGCGCAGGTGGTTTTTCCCGTACCGGGCGGGCCGAAAAAAATCATACTCCCCAAATGACCGCTTTCCAAAAGGCGGCGCAGGATTCCCTTTTCACCAACCAGATGCTGCTGTCCTGCAACCTGATCAAAATCTGTGGGCCGCAGCCGATCTGCGGCCGGTGTTTGTATTGCCATTGTATCTCCATTCTGCCGCAGACAGCGGCTGAATTAAATTTACACTTGTCCCAGCAAATCCCGTATCACTTCTCCAGCCAGCAGCAAGCCTGCTGCTGGAGGAACAAAGGCGCAGCTTCCAGGCACGCTCCGTCTGCCGGAATCCTTGGGCATCTCTATTTTTTTGCTCGACTTCACCGGCATCTCCTTAGAATAAACCACCTTTACGCCGGAAATTCCCCGCTTGCGCAGCTCGATGCGCATCACCCTTGCAAGAGGGCATACGGATGTCTTAGAAATATCTGCAATCTCAAAGGCAGACGGATTTTTTTTGTTTCCAGTGCCCATAGAGGAAATTACCGGCACACCCACCGCCTTTGCCTCCTGGATAATAGACAGCTTTGCGCTGACGGTATCCACTGCGTCTACCACGTAATCGTATACGGAAAAATCAAAGTCCGCAGCAGTTTCCGGCAGATAAAACAAACGATGACACCGTACCTGAACATCTGGATCAATGTCCTGAATCCGTTCGGCCATCACATCTGTTTTATACTTTCCAACTGTACTGTGCAGGGCAATGATCTGCCGATTGATATTGGAAAGACTGACCACGTCGGCATCGATCAAATCTAGCTGTCCCACACCACTGCGGGCTAAGGCTTCCGCCACGGCGCCGCCGACACCGCCGAGCCCGAAAACGGCTACTCTGCACTGGTACAGGTGTTCTATGGCTTCCCCAAACAAAAGGGCGGTGCGTTCATGCTCTTCTTTCATCAAAAACCCTCTAAATTCAGTATTTTCTCTAATAATAGGATAACACAGGAGCAGATTTCTGTCAACGGATTGACGAATCTGCTTTTATAATGTATACTACCTTTATACAAACGTATCCACTGGTTATCCTTGTAGACATAAGAAAGAGGCAGCCTCATGTTTTATCATTTCGTTTGGTATTTTTACATATTCTCCTTCATCGGCTGGTGCGCAGAAGTAGCATATGCAGCCGTAGTCACCAAAAAATTTGTAAACCGCGGCTTTCTGCTGGGGCCGTTTTGCCCTATCTACGGATTTGGTGTAGGACTGATTTATCTTCTATCCGTTCCATTTAGTAAAAATCTGCTGGTGCTGTGGGTCGGCTCCGTTTTGGTTACCTCTGGAATTGAGC